>NZ_CAXIAK010000165.1:0-1632 GCF_964021665.1 uncultured Acidovorax sp. | reverse complement strand
TGTCAACTTTCTCGTACTTGGCCAGGCCAGTCAGCTGAGCAGCTGCCATTCTGAGAATCGAAATGCGCGATTTATCACAACAGTCCGATTGGTTGTTTTTGGAGCGGGTGGGTTTTGTTGCTGGGGCGCCTCATGTCCTCGCCTTCAGCGTGGTCTCAGAGTAGGCAGAGTAGACGGGACATCAGGGGGGCCAACACTTCTAATCACAAACTCTGCCTTGCTCAGATGACAATGCAGCTATACAAACTCAATACGCGGTTTATTGTTCAATACTATGCTTTCTTTTGTGCGCTCGTTCGTCATTCCAACTTGAGGTTAGGTGACTGGAGTTCCCTTGAGAAACACAACAATTTGCAACTGTTGGTGTTTGCAATCCCAGGACCGCAGCAGCTGCCAAAAGAGTAACGTGGTGGTACGCTTGGAAACATTCTAAAGATATGGGCTGTAGTTCAAGCAAGGCTGTTGAAACCTCGGTGGAAAATCCAGCAAGTCAATTCGCTGATGGAGTCAACATCCCGAGTCCATTGGCTCCAGCCAGGGAGAACAAGTCTGGAGGAGACATGACAACTGCTGCAGCACTTCAGTCAAAAAAGAAAGGTCGCGGGCAGATCATGGCTGAGTCTCTGGACATGGAAGTTGTCCAGCGAAATTTCAAGCCAGTTCATTTCCCAAAGCCGCCAGCGGCAGAGAAAATGATTTTAGCCGCATTATCTCAAAACACATTGTTCGACTCAATAGGAGATGCCGAGAGAATCACATTGATGAAAAGTATGAAAGCAGAGGATGTTCCAGCTCAGCAGGTTCTGATTCAACAGGTGTGTTGCCTTTGTTGCTCTGCCTTGCCCAATTTCCGCCGTACTTCGTCCACTTGCAGGGCGATCCACAAGGCAACTACTTTTATGTTGTGAGTAAGGGCCAGTTCGACATCCTGGTCGGGGGGGACAAGAAAGCTGAAGCCCGGCCAATAGGTAGCTCGTCGCACGGTTTCCCTTGCGTTTACTCGTTTGGCGAGCTAGCATTGCTATACAACTCGCCGAGGGCAGCAACGGTCCTTGCCGTCATTCCTTCACAAGTTTTCAAGATTGACCGCGTCACCTTCAAGCGGATTATTGCAACTGCTTCTCATTCTGATCTTTCCCGGGTCAAGGATGCTTTGAAGCGGCCAGGGTCACCGCTGGCTGGTTTAGAAGACGAGCAGCTTGACAAGGTAGCTGAGGTTGCGCTGACACAGCGGTACAATAAAGGAGACCAAATTATCAAAAAGGGGGAACGTGGGGATGTATTCTACTACATCGAAAGCGGATCCGTGCTGTGTACCAATATTGATGGCCAAAGTAACAACAGGCTGTCGACTGGTGACTACTTTGGCGAGCAAGCCCTCATCCAGGATGTGCCTCGCAAAGCAGACGTGTATGCAGATGACGCGACCGTCGACCTCATTGCTATTCACCGCGATGATTTCGATGCCCTCCTCGGCGGGTTGGGTTATTTGTTGAAGCAAAATCATCGTATGCGACAATTGCTATGCGTTCCCATCATGGCACAACTGGCCCCAGGAGCGCGCAACAGGCTGCTAAACAGTGTGCAGCTTGTCAAATACGATGCTGGTGCATCACTATGCGATACAGGCGC
>NZ_CAXIAK010000164.1:0-1834 GCF_964021665.1 uncultured Acidovorax sp. | reverse complement strand
CGGCTACCTCGCTGCAGCCAGCCTGGCACCGGAAGGCGTGGCGCGCTTTGATTCGGCAGGGCAGCAGGTGGGCAAGCGGTTTGTGCGGCTGGTGGTGCCCTACGTGGTGGCGTTGCTGGTCACGGTGCTGGTCAGTGCCTTGGTACGGCCCTGGTTCGATCACCCCTCAGTGCCCGGAGACCCAGATGTCGCCCAGCTGATCACCCACGCGCTGCTGCTGCACAGCGTGGCAGACCACGAATCGCTGTCGGCAGGCGTGTGGTACGTGGCCATCGATTTTCAGCTCTTCACCCTCAGCGTCTTGGCATTCGCTGCCGTGCGTGCGCTGCCGCAGGGGCTGCCCCGCCAACGCGCCGCATGGGTGGGGCAGGGGGCAGTGGTGGCGGGGGTGGCTGCCTCGCTCTGGGGCTTCAACCGCGACGCTCAGTGGGATGTGTGGGCGGTATATTTCTTTGGCGCCTACGGCCTGGGCATGATGGCCTTCTGGGCCAGCCGTGCGCCGCGCGCTGCGGGCTGGGTTGGGGCCATGGCCGTGCTGGGCGCTGTGGCTTTGCTGCTGGATTTCCGGGGGCGCATTGCGCTGGCGCTTGCAACGGCCTTGCTGTTGGTGTGGGCCATGCGCACCCCTGCGGTACGCCAGTGGCAGGGCGTGGCCCCGCTGGTGCGACTGGGGCAAATGTCGTACTCGGTGTTCCTCATCCACTTCGCGGTGTGCCTGCTGGTCAACGCGGTGGTCAGCAGCCTGTGGCCCAGCTCGCCCGGCGCCAACGCGCTGGGCATGGTGGCGGCGTTTGCGCTGTCGTTGGTGGCTGGTCAGTGGCTCTACCGCCGGGTGGAGCGGCACACGCCGTCACTGCCCACATTGCTGCGCTGGCAGGCCAGCCTGGTGGCGGCCGGGGTGCTGGTACAACTGGGCAGCAACTGGGCTTGAACGCGGGGGCGTATGGTACGGGCTTGCGCCGCCGCCCCATGCCCGCGCTCAGCGGTGCAACTCGCCCGAGCTTTCGGGCTGGTACACGATTTCCTTGACCTGCACCGTCATGGCCTTGCCGCCAGGGCCAGGCCAGGCCAGCTCGTCGCCCACCGCCAGGCCCAGCAGCGCACTGCCCACGGGGGCCAGGATGGAAATCTTGTCGGCGCTGCCGTCCATGTCGCGTGGGTAAACCAGCGTCAGGCAAAACTCCTTGCCCGTCTCGACGATCAGGAACTTCACTGTGGAGTTCATGGTGACCACGTTGGGTGGAATCTCCTCGGGCGCCACCACATCTGCCCGGTCCAGCTCGGCCTGCAACTCCATCTTGCCCGGGAAGACACTCGCGGGCATCGCTGCAATCAGGGCTTCGATACGGTCAACATCCAGGGAAGAGAGAACAATTTGGGGCTTGCGCGCCATGGCAGTACCTTGCGTTGATTGAAAGGGCGGGACTGTAGCCCACCGGGCAATCTCGCACTGGGGTGTGCGGGCATTGGCAGAGGCGCTGCAGCGTCACCGACGGTGCCTGTTGCGCGATGGCTTGGCGTGCCATGGCGCCAGTGCGGACACAGTTGCGCGGGTTGTTACAGCCAATTTGCTCAAAAAACTGTATATTTATAAGGGGTATCTATTTAGCTCCAGCGACCACATTGATACTGTGATTTCATCCAGTAATAGTATCCGATTGCCTATCCCCTGTGTTCTTGTTCACGACATCCGCATATGTCACCGGGGGCGTGACCACCGCTTGCTGCAGTAGGCGGTAAAACAGCATCCCGCGCGAGCTGGATGTGCGCCGGTTGAAGCGGAACACGAATTCATCGAGATAGGCGTCCAGGTGGTCTGGCTGTACAGAGCCAT
>NZ_CAXIAK010000163.1:0-1950 GCF_964021665.1 uncultured Acidovorax sp. | reverse complement strand
ACGACATTTATCGAGTGCATCACTAGCATTCGCTAGAAGAGCCTAAAAACAGCTGCCAGCGCAGATTGGATAAGCGCAGGCAGCTATGAAAATAGGAGCAATCAGGCCTTGGGCGCGTTCTGGCCCAGAGCAATTTTCAGCAGATCGGCCACGGTGTTGGCATTGAGCTTTTCCATGATGTTGGCACGGTGCGCCTCCACGGTCTTGATGCTGATGCCCAGGTCGTCGGCGATCTGCTTGTTCAGGCGGCCTGCAACGATGCGTTCGAGCACCTGCGCTTCGCGGCTGGTGAGCTTGGAGAGCAGGGCATCGCGGCTGGCGGCTTGCTGAAAGCCCGCAAAAGCTTCGCGGGCATGGTCCAGCATGCGCTCAACCAAGCCCAGCAGTTCTTCTTCATCAAAAGGCTTCTGGATGAAATCCAGCGCGCCTTTTTTCATGGTGTTCACCGCCATGGGCACATCGCCGTGGCCGGTGATGAAAACGATGGGCAGAGGCGACTTGCGCTCGATCAACCGGTCTTGCAATTCAAGGCCCGTCATGCCGCCCATGCGGATGTCCACAATCAGGCAGGCCACTTCGCGCGGGTCATAGCGCGAGAGGAAGGTCTCAGCCGAATCAAAGCAGCGTACGCGGTAATCCTTGCCCTCCAGCAGCCATTGCAGCGAATCGCGCACGGCCTCGTCATCATCTACAACGTAAACAGTGCCTTTTTTCGGAATCAAGCTCATGCAATTGTCCTCGGATTTTGCTCGTTTGCTACAGAGTTTGTAGTGTCATCGGCAGGCTTTGCCAGCGGAAGCCAGAAGGAGAACCGGCAGCCAACGACGTCCGTTCCATTGTAGATGTTCTGCGCCTGCATCCTTCCCTGGTGGGACTCGACGATGCTGCGACACAAATTCAGGCCCATGCCCATGCCTTCTTGCTTGGTGGAGAAGAAGGCTTCAAAGAGCCGCTCCAGCACTTCAGGGGCCAGGCCTTTGCCCGTGTCCTGCACCGAAAACTCAACCACTTCGCCCTCTTCCGTGTGCTTGGGAACCACGCGCAACTCCACACTGCGGCCCGAAGGAGGGCGCTGCGCATGCTGGATGGACTCGGCGCCGTTCTTCATCAGGTTGACCAGCACCTGCTCGATCAGGATGGTGTCGGCCATCACGGGCGGCAGGCGAGCGGCAATGTAGTGGGTGAGGCGCACGTTGTGACGGCGCAGTTCAATGTCTGCAAGCTCCACGGCTTCAGACACCATGCTGTGCACGTCGGCCAAAGTGCGGTTGGGTTCGCTCTTTTTCACAAAGGCGCGGATGCGCTGGATGATCTGGCCCGCACGCTGCGCCTGGTGGGCGGTTTTTTGCAGTGCCGACAACAACGCTTCTTCCGTGATCTGCCCACTTTGGATGCGCGAGACCATGCCCGAACAGTAATTGTTGATGGCGGTGAGCGGTTGGTTGAGTTCATGCGCCACGCTGGAGGCCATTTCACCCATGGTGATGAGGCGGCTGACCGATTGGGCGCGCTCCGCCTGGCGCTCGGCTTGCTCTTCAGCCAGGCGACGGGGGGTGATATCGGTGGCAATGACCATCTGAGCCAAGCGGCCGTCCACCCAGTTCAGGTAGCGTGAGCGTACTTCCAGCCATTTGCCCAGGTCGGGCAGGTAAATCTCGGCGTTTTCAGACCGCGCGCTGGTCAACGGGTCGGTGGGCAGCCCCATCAGGCCATCTTCGTCATCCACCCCGCTGTTGCTGGCGACCGGCAGCACACCGGCCTGGGCCACCAGTTGCAAGTGCCCCGCCGTCTGGGATCCGAACCATTGGCGATAGAGCTTGTTGGCAAACAGCAGTTCTTCGCTGCCCAGCGGCGCCACCGACACTGAGGCATCCAGCGCCGCCAGCACCATGGTGCAACTCGCATGCGCAGCAGTGACCTGCTGGCGCGGCGGGGTGTGCTAGGTGACGT
>NZ_CAXIAK010000162.1:0-2267 GCF_964021665.1 uncultured Acidovorax sp. | reverse complement strand
CAGGGCAACGACGAGGAGCAGGCCGCCATCGTGCTGGGCGCCACCGGCTGGCAGACCTTCTGGTACGTCACGCTGCCCAACATCAAGTGGGGCCTGCTGTACGGCGTCATCTTGTGCAACGCACGGGCCATGGGCGAGTTTGGCGCGGTGTCGGTGGTCTCGGGCCACATCCGGGGCCAGACCAACACCATTCCGCTGCACGTCGAAATTCTCTACAACGAATACCAGTCCGTGGCCGCGTTTGCTGCAGCCTCACTGCTGGCCTTGTTGGCCCTGGTCACGCTGGTCATCAAGACGATTGCCGAACACCGCAACGAGCAGGCCCTGAAGGCCGCCGCTGAATTGCCGCCCGAGCGCCCCGCGCCCGCTGGCGTGTGAAGGAAACAGAACATGAGCATTGAAATCCGTAACGTCAGCAAGCAGTTTGGCGACTTTCAGGCCCTGCGCGATGTGAGTCTCGACATTGCCTCGGGTGAACTCATCGCATTGCTTGGTCCCTCGGGCTGCGGCAAGACCACATTGCTTCGCATCATCGCGGGCCTGGAGACGGCCGATGTGGGCACCATCCACTTCAGCGGCGAAGACACCACCGACGTGCATGTGCGCGAGCGCAACGTGGGTTTTGTGTTCCAGCACTATGCGCTGTTCCGCCACATGACGGTGTTCGAGAACGTGGCCTTTGGCCTGCGCGTCAAGCCCCGCAGCGAGCGCCCGAGCGAGGCGCAGATCAAGAAAAAGGTGATGGACCTGCTCAAGCTGGTGCAGCTCGACTGGCTGGCCGAGCGCTATCCCTCGCAGCTGTCTGGCGGCCAGCGCCAGCGCATTGCCCTGGCCCGCGCCCTGGCGGTGGAGCCCAAGGTGCTGCTGCTCGACGAGCCCTTCGGCGCGCTCGACGCCAAGGTGCGCAAGGAACTGCGCCGCTGGCTGCGCCGCCTGCACGACGAACTGCATGTGACCAGCATCTTCGTGACCCACGACCAGGAGGAAGCACTGGAAGTGGCCGACCGCGTGGTGGTGATCAACCAGGGCAAGATCGAGCAAAGCGGCTCGCCCCAGCAGGTGTGGGAGCATCCCGCCAGCCCGTTTGTGTATGGCTTTTTGGGTGATGTGAACCTGTTCCATGGGCGCGCCCATGAGGGCCTGGTGCACCTGGAAGGCATGCAGATCGATTCGCCCGAACACCAAGCGGCGCAGAACGCCAAGGCCTTTGCCTATGTGCGCCCGCACGACCTGGATGTGGAGCGCTATTCCCCGGGCGCAGGCTTGGACGCCGAAGGCCGCCCCCGTGGCATCGTCGCCCAGCTCAGCCGCGCCATTGTGGTGGGCCCCATCGCACGGTTGGAACTTATTCCGTCCCAAGACCACAAACCAGCGGACAATGCGTCCCCAGACTCCTTGATCGAAGCGCAAATTCCTGCGCAGCAGTTCAAGGAGCAGGGTTTCAAAGAGGGCGAAACGCTGGTGGTGACACCACGACGCGCCCGTGTGTTTTTGGATCACGCCGCTGGAATCTGACTCCCCCTGAGCCGCTTCGCGTCTTCCCCCAAGGAGGATGACGGCCTTCGCTGCGGGGCGGCCCTTGCTGGCCGTCCGCGCGCTGGGGACGTGACGGTTTCAGAGAGGAATGCTCTAGCGGCGACTGTTGGATGAGGGATCAAAATGATGGTGTTGAACTGGATAGATCAGGCCCCGCGGCGCGTGCTGGCACTGATCAGCGTGGCCTGTGTGGCGATGCTGGCCTTTGGTATGTACCTGCAGCATGTGGTGGGCCTGGAGCCTTGTCCCATGTGCATCGTGCAGCGCTATGCTCTCATTGGTGTAGCAATCTTCACAGGCCTGGCAAGCGCCAGAGGCTCAAAAGGCTGGTGGATGAGCCTTGCGGCGCTGGCGCTGCTCGCGGCTGGCTTCGGTGCGTTTGTAGCCGCCCGCCAAAGCTGGCTGCAGTGGTACCCGCCTGAGGTAGCTACCTGCGGCCGTGACTTCTACGGCATGATCGAAAACTACCCCATCGGTCGCGCCATTCCCATGATTTTCCGTGGCTCGGGTGACTGCACGGCCATTGACTGGACCTTCCTGGGTGGCTCGATTGCCAACTGGTCCTTCCTCTGCTTCATGGGCTTTGGTCTGGTGTTGCTGGCGCTGCTGGCCCGTGCGGGCCGCGTCAAAAGCAGTGGTCGCGCAGCCTTGGCGTGAATTTGAGTCCATCTTGAAAGGCGCCCATTGCGGCGCCTTTTTTTATGGGCGCTGTTTGGGTGTGTTGCCCAACT
>NZ_CAXIAK010000161.1:0-2353 GCF_964021665.1 uncultured Acidovorax sp. | reverse complement strand
ATGATCTATCTCGCAGCTGGGGTTATCAACTCCCGTTGATTCTCAACGCGCCCTAAAGTGTGCCGATTTAGGCTGGCCTGAGTCATACTGAAAAAGCAACCGCGACAAAACCCGATGCTGTCGGCACGCGGCTGGCAGTGCGCACTGCACCCCTTCTCAGCCTCTGCGGTTCAGCAGAGCAATCTCACCCCATCTTGTTCTGAGATCCGGTCATTGGCTGGGCTGGCTTTGTCGTGCGCGTCATTTTTCAATCTACGCACAGGAGCGCCTTCATGGCCACTACACCCACCACATCGACCACATTCCAGCCTGCATTCAAGCGTGTCGCCCAGCAAGAACGGCATGACGACACCTTCGCTGCCATTGCCACCCTGACCGGCAAGACGCTGGACTCGATCATGCGACAAGCAGAGACCATGGGATTGCCCAAGACTGGCCCGTACTACCCCTGGATTGACGGCGACATGATCGCCAAGCTGCTGGCAGCCCACGGGCTTGTCGCCACTGTTTGGAAAGAGTGTTCCAAGGGCTATGCCGATTTGCCGGAAGTCGCCTTGGTCATGGTGTCCTACGACGCCGATTGGGAAGTGGGGCGCTGTGCGGTCTACCACCGCAACACGGCCAACGACGGCAAGACTGCGCAACCATATGTGGTGGACCCGTACCCCCATGCTGATAGCCGATTGCACCTGCGTTTCGGCTCAGCGGATCTGGCTGGGCTGCCTCCGGCGTGGTACATCGGCGTGACACAGATGCAAAAGCAGGCCGGGAAGTAAGTCATGCGCGGGCCTTACCTGTTCCCCATGCTGCAAGGCCAGACGGTTAAGGCGCTGCGTATCTGCGACCCCGCATCGAATAACCTGCAGATTCGGAAGCAGCCGGGGCACGCGCACTTCGGTGCCGTTGCCCTGGAGTGCGAGCACCATGCGTTGCTGTGCTATTGCCCCACGCGCTACTTGCTGCATCCCCATGGCAGCGTCTTCGGTTGCTTCGGAGGTACGCAAGCGGTGCTTCCCTTCCGGGCAAGCGTATGCGAAGCCTGCGACCTGGAGGATTGGCTCCCCATTACGGCAGGCGCTCACTGGTCACATCACTTCGACCAGGAACTTCCCATGCGAGGGGATGTGTTGTTGGAGTCGCCGCAGTTGGTTCGAGGAAGTCAGCCCGGCCCCTGGCATTTGGAATTGCGCTTCTCGAAGGGCGGGAGTTTCCGACTGACGCAGATCGATGCACACAACCGTCTTCAGCTCGTTCCAGTCGAAGTTGGCAATGCCTACAGCTTAGCCTGACGTGCGGGCAGTTCCTGCATGAGAGCCTCCGCGCTCAAGTCCAGCCCGTTGGCCAGCCGCCAGATGTTGTACAGGCTCAGGTTGCGTTCGCCACGTTCTACCGCACCCACATAGTTGGCATGTAGGTCGGCCCGTTCGGCCAGCATCTCCAGCGTCAACTGCTTTGCCACACGGAATTCCCGCAGCCGGGAACCGAACGCTGCCTGCACCCGGTCGCGCTCCAGCGCGAAGCGTGCTTCGAGCGGTTGAGGCTTGTTGACGACTACCCGGTTCATAGCGGGAAGTCTTGCCAAAGACACTCTATCAGTCCACAAACTATCTGTTTGCTTCTGGCAAACTCGGCAACTCAACCAAACGGATAGTGTTTCTCAAGGAGGGAAGATGAGCTTGAAAGTCAAAGATCGATACAAATCAGTCCGTATTGCCATCGCAAGCAGTCTGTTGATGCTATGCGCCGTCGCCCAAGCAGAAGGAACGCTTTTCAAAGTGCCTACTCGACCAGAAGTCAAGACAACGTTGTTCTGGGAGACGGTGGAGGGAGCCAAAGCCACTGTGCTTCTGTTTCCCGGCGGCGCTGGTGGCTTTGGCAAGTTTGAGGACGGCAAAGCCACTGGCGGAAATTTCCTTGTACGTTCCGCGCCGTATTTCATTGCCAACGGGTTCAACGTGGCCATCTTTGGCCGACCCAATGACATGGAACTCGGCTGGGCAGAGCGCACTGAGCCTACGCATATGACGGATGTTCGCGCCGTGCTGGACTTTGTGAAGGAGAAGAGCAGTGCCCCAATCTGGATTGTCGGGACCAGTCGCGGCACGATTTCTGCGGCAGCCTCAGCAATCAACATTCAAGACACGGCCATTGCTGGTTTGGTACTGACCTCCAGCGTCGTCAAGTACGACACCCCCGGGACTGTGCCACGGCAGAATCTATCTGCTATCAAGGTTCCCGTATTGGTCTATCACCATGCCAAAGACGGCTGCAAGCACTGCCAGGCACACGAGACACGGCGTTGTTGCACAAATGCCGGTCGCAGCTGATGTAGGCTCGGGAGATGAGAGAGACG
>NZ_CAXIAK010000160.1:0-2354 GCF_964021665.1 uncultured Acidovorax sp. | reverse complement strand
AGAGGTGGGCTCGGTCATGGATGCGGAATCAAAGAATTAGCGCGCCAAAATGGGCTGCGCCTGGCTAGCGCCGCAGCACCAGCCAGCCAAAGGCGGCCAGTGACAACACAGAGTAGATGAGCCCCGGCGCGGCAGCGGTGAGCCAGGGAGACCAGTTTTGCAGGTTGCCAGCGTAGCCAAATACGTTGTTGAGCAAAAAGAAGCTGATGCCCGCCATGACGCCCACGAAAACGTAGCCTGCAATGCTGCCTGAGCGGAAGTGCAGGTATGCGAAGGGCAGCGCCAAAACCACCATGACAAGGCAGCTCAAGGGATAGAAGACCTTGCGCCAGAATTCGATTTCATAGCGCTGGGCGGATTGACCGTTGTCGTCCAGGTGGCGAATGTACTGGAACAAATCAAACGTCGCCATGCGATCTGGCTTGAGCAGCGATGCGGCGATCATGTCTGCGCTGATGTTGGTGGGCCAGCGCCACTCTGGCAGTTTTTGGTGCTCTACCTGGGCTTCATCCGCCGCGCGTTGGTGGAAGACGCTGCGCTGTACGTCGCGCAGCACCCAGGCGGCGTCGTCCGAACCCTGCACTTGTCCTGTTGCTGCGCGGGTTTGCGAGGCGATCTTGCCCTGCTCGTCAAACTCAAAGATGCGCACGTCGATCAGCCCGCCATCGGCGCCGATGGCACGCACGTTGACGGCGAAGGAGTGGTCGTCCTGGCGCGCCTTGAGCCACGCCCCGGTGGCACCCGAGCTGAGCTTGCCCAGGTGGCGCACCTTGATCAGCTGGGCCGCTTTGTCGGTAAGTGGCGCCAGGTAGTCACCCACAGCAAAGGTCAGCAGCACAAAGAATCCGCCCAGCGTGAGCAGCGTGCGCAATGCCAGCCAGGGGCCCATGCCGCTGGTGCGCATGATGGTGAATTCAGAGCTCTGCGCCAGGCGCGCCATCACAAAAATGGTGCCGATGAGCACGGTGATGGGCAGCAACTCATACAAATGGCTGGGAATGCTGAGCGCTACAAACAGCAGGGCATGGGACAGCTGGTAGCCGTCTGACCCCGTGCGGCCAATCCAGCGCAGTTCATCGACCAAATCGAAGAAAAAGAACAGGGCCAGAAAGCCCATCGTGACAAACGCAACCGCGAACACGGCTTCGCGGTGAATCAGGCGGCGCAGGGTATTCAAGCGGGGCTCCTTTGTGCCCAAAGGCGGCGGGGCGTCCATTGGTTGTGCCGTATCGCCAACAAAAGCATGCCTGCTCCTAGCGTGCCGCCATGCAGCAGAGCCATAAACGGCACCAGACCCATGCGCCCAGAGCCCACCCAGCTTTGGCCCAGCGTCATGAGGTTGTAGTAAACAATGAAGGCAAACAGTGCCAGCACCATGCTGGTGCTGCGCGCGGCACGGGGGTTGGCGCTGGCCAGGGCCAGCCCCAGTACGACGAAATTGAGCGCAGCCAGTGCCAGCCCTACGCGCCAGCCCAACTCTGCCATGTGCACAGGCACGGGTTGCGCCAGCAGGGCAGGGGTCGAGCGGGTTTTGACAGAAAACTCTTCCGCTGCACCGGGCGGGGCTGAGCCGATGCGGGTCGAATATTCCTCAAATTCGCTGATCTTCAACCCCGGCTGGTTGCGGGTGGTTTCCAGCCGCTGGCCATTGCTGAGTACGGCAATCCGGTCTTCTCCACGAATTTCCATGCGGGCGCTGCGGGCGCTGGTCACGGTCTCTTTGTCACCCGTCGAGGTCGCGATGAAGATGTTGTTGCCCGCTTGTTCATCAGGAGTGTCCTTGTCGATGAAGAACACCCGGGTGCCGTTGGCCGATTCCTGGAATTCACCTGGGGCAATACGGTCAATGTCGCTGCGCCGCTCGTAACGTGTCTTCAGCTCCTGAATCTGCGTGTTGGACCAGGGCCATACTGCAAGCGACAGCACAGCGATGACGGCCATGACAGGCCAGGCGAATCGCAGCAAGGGGCGCAGCAAGCTGGCCAGGCCGCGCCCACTGGCAAACCAGATGACCATTTCGCTGTCGCGGTACATTCTGGAAAGGGTGCTGACCACTGCGACGAAAAGGCTCAGGCTGAGAATGATGGGCAGCTGGCCGAGCACGGTGAACCCCATCACCAGCATGACGTCTGAGGGATTGACGCTGCCACGGGAGGCCTGCCCGAGGGTGCGGATCAGCATCATGGTCATCACGACCGTGACCAGCACCACCAGCGTCGCGCCGAAGCTGCGCGCCAGCTCCTTGCGAATAGATGAATCGAATAACATTGGCTCGAAGGAAAACACCGATTATGAACTTTGAACTGAAGCCGTTGACGACTGCCGCAGCAGTACGTGAAAAGTGTGACCTGTTG
>NZ_CAXIAK010000159.1:0-2730 GCF_964021665.1 uncultured Acidovorax sp. | reverse complement strand
GGGCTTTTACGAAACCCTCAAGAGCCGCCTGGGCGCCCCCGGCGACTTTGCCCAGGCCTACGTGATTGCCCATGAAGTGGGGCACCACGTGCAGCACCTGCTCGGCATCACTTCCAAGGTGGACCAGATGCGCGGCCGGGTGAGCCAGAAGGAATACAACGCCATGTCGGTGCGGCTGGAGCTTCAAGCCGATTGCTTTGCTGGCGTGTGGGCGCACCACGCGCAAAACGCACGGCAGATTCTGGAGCAGGGCGATGTGGAAGAGGCCATGAACGCGGCCGCTCGCATTGGCGACGACGCCCTGCAGCGCGCCAGCGGTGGCGCCGTGGTGCCTGACAGCTTCACCCACGGCAGCAGTGCGCAGCGCCAGCGCTGGTTCCACACGGGTTTGAAGCAAGGCTCGGTGCAGGCCTGCGACACGTTTTCTGCTCGCAGCCTCTAAAGCCGCGCTGGGCTCAGGGGTGGGCGGGGTGGCACTGCGTTGATTTTGGATGTAATCAGGCGGTAGCGCTTATCTGAAAAGCGCAAGCAGCTATGTTTTTGATAGCTGTTTGCGCTGCCTTTCACCGCAGCAGCACTTATCCAGCCCCGCCCATCCGGAAAAAAATGCGTTCTTGGGCCTGCAGTGCGACAATAGTGGGCTAAATGACAAGTTCCTTTTCCAATTTATCGCTGGCCGAGCCGCTAGCGCGCGCCGTAGCCGAAATGGGCTACGAATCCATGACGCCCATCCAGGCACAGGCCATTCCCGTCGTGTTGACGGGGCAGGACGTGATGGGCGCGGCCCAAACAGGCACCGGCAAGACGGCAGCCTTTTCGCTGCCCCTGCTGCAGCGCCTGCTCAAGCACGAAAACAGCTCCACCTCACCTGCGCGCCACCCCGTGCGCGCCCTGGTGCTGCTGCCCACGCGCGAACTGGCCGATCAGGTCGCCCAGCAGATCGCCCTGTACGCCAAGTACACCAAGCTGCGCAGCACCGTGGTGTTTGGCGGCATGGACATGAAGCCCCAGACGCTGGAGCTGAAAAAAGGCGTTGAAGTGCTGGTGGCCACCCCCGGCCGCCTGCTCGACCACATCGAAGCCAAGAACGCTGTGCTCAACCAGGTGGAGTACGTGGTGCTCGACGAGGCCGACCGCATGCTGGACATCGGCTTTTTGCCAGACCTGCAGCGCATCCTGTCGTACCTGCCCAAGCAGCGCACCACGCTGCTCTTCAGCGCCACGTTCTCGCCTGAGATCAAGCGCCTGGCCAGCAGTTACCTGCAAAACCCCATCACCATCGAAGTGGCACGCCCGAACGAGACGGCCTCTACGGTGGAGCAGCGCTTTTACAGCGCAGGCGATGATGACAAGCGCCGCGCCATCCACCAGGTGCTCAAAACCCGTGGCATCAAGCAGGCGTTCATCTTTGTGAACAGCAAGCTCGGCTGTGGCCGCCTGGCCCGCAGCCTGGAGCGCGAAGGCCTCAAGACCGCAGCCCTGCACGGTGACAAGAGCCAGGATGAGCGCCTGAAAGCGCTGGAAGCCTTCAAACAGGGCGAAGTGGATCTGCTGGTGTGTACCGATGTGGCCGCGCGTGGTCTGGACATCAAGGACGTGCCTGCCGTGTTCAACTTCGATGTGCCCTTCAATGCCGAAGACTACGTGCACCGCATTGGCCGCACCGGCCGCGCTGGCGCGTCTGGCTTGGCTGTGACGCTGGTGTCGGGCAGTGATGCCCGCCTGGTGGGCGACATTGAAAAGCTCATCAAGAAGAAGATCGAGCTGGAAGCTATCGAATACGACGATGACCGCCCCAAGGAACGTATCAACGACGGCCGCCGCGCATGGCGCGAAGGAGCGGATTCGAATGACCCGCGCAGCGCAGGCTCTGCCCACCGCCGCGAGGCGCGCGAACCCCGTGAACCGCGCGAGGGCCGCGAACCCCGTGACTACCGTGGCTTCCGCCCTGCCACGGTGTCGCGTGACCCGTTCTTTGCCAAGCCTTACGAGCCCAGCGTCTCTGACGCAGCACCCGCTTGGGAAGCTGCTGCCAAGGTGCCCGCGCGCAGCGGCATTTCGGCCAACATCAAGCCCAAGCGCAAGGTCGCGGCACTGTTCAAGGCGGTTCCGGCCACCGAGCCCACCAGCCAGTCGTGATGCAAAAACGCCCCTGTTGAGGGGCGTTTTTTATGGGTAAATCGAACTCCAGCGCTTGCTGGATAAGCGCTGGCAGCTATTGAAAAGATAGCGAAGCGCTCTACTTTCTTGATCGTCAGTGTGCGTGTTGCCCGTTGCCACTGCGGCGCTGTGGTGCCAGGCTGGTGAGCAGGGGCGCGTCGATGGCGTCAAAACCCAGAATCCGCCCCCCGCGTGCCTGCACAAAGCGCTGGGCAGCGGCGTGGTCTGCAAAGGCAGGCAGGTTGCCCGCCCGCATGGGCCCCAGGGCTGAGGAGCCAGCCACATACACCGCTTGCTGCGCATCCACCCAGGCCTCACTGTCCATGTCGGTGACATAGCGGGCCACGATGGCGCTGGCCGTGCGGCCGCGCGTGTAGTGCCCCACGTTGCCCAGGTACATCATCAGGCTCAGGGGGGAGTCGAAAAAGAACGCGTCCCCGTCGGCAAAGATGACCTGCCCTGCCCAGACGCGCGAGCGAGCGGGGTACATGCCGCACACCGGGCAGCGGGCGTCTGCGGGCACATCGCGCGCTGCCGCCAAAGGCTTGCCGGAAGCCGGGTCATACGGCG
>NZ_CAXIAK010000158.1:0-2730 GCF_964021665.1 uncultured Acidovorax sp. | reverse complement strand
CGATTCGGCTCCGCTGCGCGTGCGCCTGAAGGCGCTGGGTGTGGAACATGCCGTGTTCGGCACCGAAGACAAACGCCCCGCTGCAGAGCAGGTGCTTGCCACGCTGGGCCTGAACTGGAGCCAGGCCGCCGCCATGGGCGACGACTGGCCCGACCTGCCGGTGATGCGCCGCAGCGCCCTGGCGTGCGCCCCGCACAACGCCCACATCGAAGTGCGCCACTGCGCGCACTACACCACCCAGGCGCGCGGCGGTGAAGGCGCAGCGCGCGAATTCTGCGATTTGCTGCTGGTGGCCATCGGGGCCTACGCAGGCCTGCTTGCAGGGTACGCCGCATGATGCGCTGGGCTCAACAAGGGTGGGAACGCCTGTCGCTGTACCTGCCTGTGCTGCTGATGGGCCTGCTCGCGCTGGGAACCTGGTGGCTGGTGCGCAACGCCCCCGCGCCGCTGGCCGCGTCGCAGTCTGCAACTGCACCCGACCAGCCCGACTATTCAATGAAAAACTTTGCGGTGAAGAGCTTTGACGCCACGGGCCGCCTGCAAAGCGAAGTGATCGGCGAAACCGCCCGCCATTACCCCGGCACCGACACGCTCGAAATCGACCAGGCCCGCATGCGCTCGGTGGCGCCCAACGGCCGCCTCACCCTCGCCCGCTCTGACCGCGCCGTGAGCAACGGCGATGGCTCCGAGGTTCAGCTTTTCGGCAACGCCGTGGTCACACGCGAGCCCACACCAGCGGGTGGCGGTGCTTCTGCCCAGCCCCGGCTGGAGTTCCGGGGTGAGTTCCTGCATGCCTTCACTCAGGAAGAAAAAGTGCGGTCCAACCGCCCCGTGCAACTCACCCGCGGCAACGACCGCTTCACCGCAGACACCATGGAATACGACAACCTAGACCAGGTGCTGCAACTCAATGGGCGTGTGCGCGGCGTACTGATGCCCACACCCGCCAAATAACTGCTGCGCCCGCGCCCAGCCTTTGCCGCCATGACCCAGCCCCTCGTCTTCATCACTGGCGCTTCCAGCGGAATCGGGCAGGCATTGGCCCTGCGCTTTCATCAGGCAGGTTACCGGCTGGCACTGGTGGCCCGGCGCACCTCTGAAGTCAAATCATGGGCTGACGCCCACCAGATAAGCGCCAGCAGCTACGAAATTTATAGTGCCGATGTGGCGGTGGTGGACAGCATCGTGGCGGCAGGCGCCGAATGCATCGCGCGCCAGGGCCTGCCCGATGTGGTGATTGCCAACGCAGGCATCAGCGTGGGCATGGACACCGCCGTGCGGGAAGACCTGGACGTCATGGCCCGCACGTTCGCCACCAACAACCTGGGGCTGGCAGCCACCTTTCACCCCTTCGCGCAAGGCATGGCGGGGCGCCGCAGCGGCACCCTGGTGGGCATCGCCAGTGTGGCAGGCATTCGCGGGCTGCCCGGTCACGGCGCCTACTGCGCCAGCAAGGCTGCGGTGATCAGCTACTGCGAGAGCCTGCGCGGTGAAATGCGCCCATTCGGCGTGCGCGTGGTCACCCTCTCGCCGGGCTACATCGACACGCCGCTGACCCGGTCCAACCGGTACAGCATGCCGTTCCTGATGCAACCCGAGGACTTTGCCGAGCGTGCCTACCAGGCGATTGCCGCTGGTGTCAGCTACCGCGTCATCCCCTGGCAAATGGGAGTCGTCGCCAAATTGCTGCGCGCGCTGCCCAATGCCCTTTTCGACAAACTGCTGGCCGGCAGGCCCCGCAAACGCCGACAGACCGAAGCTGGGCAGTGAACGACGCCTTCATTTGAGGGCTTGCCACCAGCTGCGGGCGAGGGCTCACACAGGTTCAGGCAACAAAAAAGCCCCCGAAGGGGCTTGTTGCTTTAGCGCAGAGGCGCCGGGCGAGGATCAGTAGCCACCGCCGTTGCCACCACCGTAACCGCCGCCGCCATTGCGACCGCCGTTGCGTGGGCCGGAGCCGTAGGGGCTGCGGAAGCCACCGTCACCACGGCCACCGCCGTAGCCGCCATCACCACGGCCACCGCCGCCGCCATAACCCCCACCGCCGCCTTCGCGACCGCCACCATAGCCGCCGCCTTCACCGCGACCGCCGCCACCGTAACCACCGCCACCGCCTTCACGGCCACCACCGTAGCCGCCGCCACCGCTGCGGCCACCGCCAAAACCACCACCGCCGAAGCCGCCAGTGCGTGGGGGACGGGGTTCCATGGGACGGGCTTCGTTCACGACGATGCTGCGGCCGCCCAGGGGCTGACCATTCATGCCGTTGATGGCAGCTTGCGCTTCGGCATCGCTGGCCATTTCCACAAAACCGAAGCCTTTGGAGCGGCCGGTGTCGCGCTCCATCATGACCTTGGCGCTGGTCACGGCACCGAACTGGCCAAAAGCCTGTTCCAGATCGCTGTCGCGCACCGAGTAAGGCAGGTTGCCAACGTACAGTTTGTTGCCCATCGAGGGACTCCTCAAAAACACATAAATAAAGCGATGGAGTCCCGAAAACGCAGCCAGCTAATCTCAATGACGCTCTCAGCGCGAAACTGACGGATCACCGCAAACCTTGGACGAGAAAAACCCGCGCTGGCATTATGCGCCACAAATTTAAAAAAAAAGCAAGGAACTTCCCCGGAAAAAGCAAGTGTGGCGGCAAAGTCTCAGACAACAAAAAAGGAGCCCTCAGGCCAATGCCAGTCAGTTAAGAGCTGACTGGCATTTTTTTCGTTGGGAATTTGG
>NZ_CAXIAK010000157.1:0-2934 GCF_964021665.1 uncultured Acidovorax sp. | reverse complement strand
GAAGCCATCACCGGCGAGGGGCCCCAGATCATCTTGACCGCATCGTCCGCCACCAGGATGACGCCAAACGTGGCCAGCACCTGCGCCAGGTGGTCGCGCCCGTACAGGCGGCGCATGAGCGTGACTTCCAGCAGCGCCGCCACTGCGGCCGTCACCACCACCGCCACCCCCACCGCCAACGCAAACGAGCCCGACTGCACATGCACCTGCGCAGCCACATACGCCCCCACCATGAACAGTGAGCCGTGCGACAGGTTCAGCACGTCCATCACGCCGAAGACCAGGGTCAGGCCGGCGGCAATCAGGAACAGCATGAGCCCGTAGCCCGCACCGTTGAGCAGTTGCTCAAAAACAAGAATGGCGTTCATGGCAAGGCGGCGGTGCGCGAAAAGGAAGGCACGTCCATGCAAAGGTCGCGGCGCTGGGTCATAGAGAAAGGCGGGGCGGGCGAGACAGGCTTACTTGATTCAGGGCCAAGCTCACTTCAGCTTGCACTGCGCGGCGTACGCGTCGCCGTAGTTCTCCAGGACAGTGCGGATGGTCTTGTTGGTCACGCGGCCTTCGGCGTTTTTGCCGATGCTGCGCAGGTAAAAGTTCTGCACCGGAAAGTGGTTGTTGGCGTAGCGGAAATTGCCGCGCACCGACGGGAACTGCGCCTTGGCAATGGCCTTGGTCAGCGCTTCCTTGTCGCTGACCTTGCCGCCTGTGGCTTTCACGGCAGCGTCCATGGCCATGATCACGTCATAGGCCTGGGCGGCGTACAGCGAGGGGTAGCGGCCACCGTATTCCTTGCGGAAGGCGGCCACGAAGGCCTTGTTGGCAGCGTTGTCCAGGTCGTGCGCCCAGTGGGTGGTGTTGAACAGGCCCAGCATGGGCTCGCCCACGGCACCAATCACGTCTTCATCCGACGAAAAACCGCTGGTGACCAGGGTGATGTCTTTGGACAGACCCGCCCCTACGAACTGCTTGATGAAGTTGATGCCCATGGCGCCGGGCAGGAAGAAATACACGGCATCGGGCTTGGCAGCGCGCAGCTGGGCCAGCTCGGTCGCGTAGTCGATCTGCCCCACCTTGGTGTAGATCTCGTCGGCCACCTGGCCCTTGAACTTGCGCTTGAAGCCGGTGAGCGAATCCTTGCCCGCGGGGTAGTTGGGGGCGATCAGCACCATGCGGCCAAATTTCTGGTCGGCAGCAAACTGGCCAGCGGCCTCGTGGAACTGGTCGTTCTGGTAAGCCGTGCCAAAAAAGTAGGGGTTGCACTGTGCGCCGGCCAGCTGGCTGGGGCCCGCGTTGTTCGACAGGTAGGGCACCTTGGCGGCAAACAGCGTGGGCGCCACGGCCAGCGCCACGTTGCTGGCGATGGGGCCGGTGAACAGGTCGATCTTTTCGCGCTGCACAAAGCGGTCTACCAGCTGCTTGGCCTGGTCGGGGCTGCCAGCCATGTCGGTCTGCACAAACTCTGCGGGCTGGCCGCCCAGCTTGCTGCCCAGTTGCTTGATGGCCAGCGCAAACCCATCGCGTGCCTCGGCGCCGGGGCCGGCAAACGGGCCCGACACGTCCAGCGCCACCCCCACCTTGATCGGCGAGCCCTGGGCATGGGCGGGGGCGCTGGCAAATGCAGCCAGCGTGGCCCAGGCCGTCAGGTGCGCCGTGCGGCGCAGCGTTGCAACGCAGAGAGAGCGGAAAAGGGGTGCCATCTTCAGGTCCTATCGGGAGAATGTGAAACGTGAGCGAGACGCGAATGCTACAGCCCTCCAAGAACCTGACTGGGCGCAGCAACCTGCCGAAATGCGGGGGGCGGGGCATGGGGCGAGAAGCCAGGCCGGGCGGCACGCCGACAGACTCCTAGGTGACAGCCGCCCCGCCCGGCCTTGCGGCGGTGCGCCGTAACATTGGCGCAACCCCATATCACCCGCGCCACGCAGCAGTGCACCGAGTTTTTCGCCCCATGTACCAGCCCATCCACCCTCTGCGCAGCAGCACCCTGCCCCTGCGCCGCCTCACCTACCACGTGAACCATTGGGGCCCCGAGCAAAGCCCCCTGCCCCCGCTGGTGCTGCTGCATGGCTGGATGGACGTGGGCGCCTCGTACCAGTTCACGGTGGATGCGCTGCGCCAGCAGCGGCGCATTCTGGCGCCCGACTGGCGCGGCTTTGGGCAGACCAGCACGCCGCAGGCCGACCACTATGTGTTTGCCGACTACCTGGCAGACCTGGACATGCTGCTCGACCATTACGCCCCCGGCCAGGCCGTGGACCTGGTGGGCCACAGCATGGGCGGCAACGTGGCCATGATGTACGCCGGTGTGCGGCCCGAGCGCATTCGCCGTCTGGTCAACCTGGAAGGCTTTGGCATGCCCGCCACCCGCCCGGCGCAGGCGCCCACGCGGTACGCCCAGTGGATCGATGAGATCAAGCAACTGCACCAGGGCGAAAAAACCCTGAACACTTACGACGACGCCAGCGGGGTGGCCCGCCGCCTCATGAAGACCAACCCCCGCCTCTCGCAAGACAAGGCTGATTGGCTGGCACAGCACTGGGCGCGGCCCAATGCCCAGGGCCGGTGGGAAATCCTGGGCGACCCGGCCCACAAGGTGACCAGCGCCCAACTGTTTCGCGTGGACGAGACGCTGGCCCTGTATGCCCGCATCACCGCCCCGGTGCTGGCGGTGGAGGCCAGCGACGACAGCCTGGGCCAGTGGTGGAAAGAGCGCTACAGCCTGGACGAATACCACGAGCGCCTTACCCATGTGCCCAACTGCCGCGTGGCCGTGGTGCAGGACGCGGGCCACATGCTGCACCACGACCAGCCCGAGGCCGTGGCCAGGCTGATAGAAGAGTTTCTGGACTGAGGCATGCCTGCGATATTGAGGGGAAAATGGCTCTTCTAGCGAATGCTAGTGTGGTGTCTCAAAAATAGATAGAACTATTTTGA
>NZ_CAXIAK010000156.1:0-3069 GCF_964021665.1 uncultured Acidovorax sp. | reverse complement strand
TGTCCACCGCTCGTGTCCTCAAACAGGCTGCGGGGACAAGACCTTGAAAGGGATGCAACTGAGAATGCACGCGTATTTGATATACGTGCTCAGGGTAATTCACATTCAAACGGACAGGTAGAGCGAATCACCAACTAGGAAGACCATCGGGTAGAGCTGATCCTGGAGGAATCGCCATGACAAAGCGGCTTGTGTTTTGGCAGGCCGTCATACCCACTTCTTTGAATACATCTGGCAGCAGCAAATAGTTCGCTCTGGTAGAACGGATGACGTTGAAATCGTTCTCAGCGCGGTGGATTGCCGCATTACAAAAAAGTCATCTACGCATCATTTTGCGGTGATGGACCGTGCTCCAGACTCCCCTTATCACGGCGCGTAGGGCCTCTTCACGCTGCGTGATGTAGGGCAGTCAGCCACGCTGATTTTTCAATGAACAATGTGGGAGTCAAGTGCATGTCCAACAACCTATTTACCGCCATCTTTGCCACTGCTCTGTCCCTGGCTTCAGCAACCTCTTTTGCAACTCCCCCAAATCTTGAAGTACGCGATCAGGCATTGCCTGCCAACGCGCAGGCAGAAGAAGGAAGAACACGTTACTGGAGTCATCCGAGACTGGGTATGGTCAAGGTTGATGCTGCCGGCCGCATGTCCTCCACCCGCTTGGCCGCCAATGACACTGCGCGACCTTCTGTTCCTTCCGGGCAGCCCTCAACCCGCACGCATTGACATTCAAGAGTCAAAAACTTTCAGGTGCTTGGAAGGAAACTGGGCCGCTTGGCAGCAACAAAGCGGGGCCACCATGGCCATCATCATGAGGGGCCCCACGGGGTGGCACCGCCGCTTACGACGGGACTTAAAGATCCAGTCTGCGGCATGGACGTGACGGAACAATCGCATCACACGGCGGACCACGAAGGACAGCACTATTACTTCTGTAGCTCCAAGTGTCGGGCAAAATTTGTTGAGGAACCAGGCAGGTACGCTGTCACGCCTCCCGGCACTGAGAAGGTTGCGCGTGAGCCAGCAGCAGCTCAGCTCGGCACCATCTACACCTGTCCCATGCACCCGGAGGTGCAGCAGGACCATCCAGGAAACTGCCCTAAATGCGGCATGACGCTGGAGCCCATGCTCCCCACGCTGGATGAGGGAGAAAACGCCGAACTCGTGGATTTCCGGCATCGCTTCTGGTGGACGTTGCCACTGACCGTGGTGGTCACTGTTCTGGCCATGGTGGGGCACAGGCTGCAGTGGTTCGAAATGGCCACCCAGAGCTGGATTGAGCTGGTGCTGACGGTACCCATCGTGCTGTGGGCTGGCTGGCCCTTCTTTGTGCGTGGTGCCCAGTCCATCGCGAACCGCAGTCCCAACATGTGGACCTTGTTCGGCCTGGGCACGGGCGCCGCATTTGTCTACAGCGTGGTTGCCACCGTGGCGCCTGGGGTATTTCCAGCCTCGTTCCAGGCCATGGGCCGCGTGGCGGTGTACTTCGAAGCCGCAGCCGTAATTATCTCGCTCACGCTGCTGGGCCAGATGCTGGAGCTGAAAGCACGCTCTCAGACCTCGGCCGCCATCAAATCGTTGTTGGGCTTGGCACCCAAGACCGCGCGGCGCATCGATGCCAACGGCCAGGAGAGTGATGTGCCGTTGTCGCATGTCCATGTGGGCGATCTGCTGCGCGTGCGCCCCGGTGAGAAGGTGCCGGTGGATGGCGTGGTGGTCGAGGGGAGCAGTGCGGTGGACGAAGCCATGCTCACTGGCGAGCCAGTGCCCATCGTCAAAGGACCTGGCGATGCTGTCATCGGTGCCACGCTCAATACCAACGGTGCACTGGTGATCCGGTCCGAGCGGGTGGGCTCGGCCACCATGCTGTCCCAGATCGTTCAGATGGTTGCGCAGGCACAGCGCTCTCGAGCTCCCATGCAGCGCATGGCCGACCAGGTGGCGGGCTACTTCGTGATGGCTGTGGTGGGTATCGCGTTGCTCACGCTATTCGCGTGGGGCCTGTTCGGTCCGGAGCCACGTTGGGTCTATGGTCTGGTCAACGCCGTGGCCGTGCTGATCATCGCGTGTCCCTGCGCGTTGGGCTTGGCAACCCCCATGTCCATCATGGTGGCCACGGGCCGGGGGGCGACCAGTGGCGTGTTGTTCAGGGACGCTGCAGCCATCGAAAACCGAAGGGGTGACAGGCGCCGATTTCAAAACCGCATAGCAACGAGAGTTTCGCTTTGAGTGAACATGACTTCAAGCCAGTTGGAGCCCTACATACCAGCGTCCACTCCCCGCAGCGCTGACTTGATCGTGTACCTCGACCTCGACGGCGTGCTTCACCCTGAAGCCGTCCTCTGGCACCCGAACCGTGGCATCTACATGAGTCCCTACGAAGCCGCAGGCCATACGTTGTTTGAGTGGCTTCCAATTTTGGAGGAGGAGCTAGCACCATATCCCTCAGCGGCACTGGTGCTGAGTAGTTCCTGGTGTGTCAGGCCAGGCTATGCCAAAACGCTTGAGCGCCTACCGGCGCACCTTCGAGCTCGATTCATCGGGGGTACTTACCACAAGCGCGTCCATGGAGCCGATCCGTGGACTCTGGCATCGTTCCAGAGTACGCCCCGTGGCATGCAGATCCTCGCAGACGTGCGGAGAAGAAAGCCGCGCCATTGGATCGCGCTGGATGATGACGTTGAGGACTGGCCTTCCCAAGCCATCGACAACTTGGTCGCTTGTGAGGGCACCACTGGCCTTTCCAGCCCCGAAGTCCGCCGTGAACTTCGGCGAAAGCTGGTGCGAAGTACTGTAGCTTGAGTGGTTTCCGCTGGGTGATTGATGCGCAGCCAACCTTTCAAAGGCCGTCTCGCTAGGCTCAACTGAAACTGCACTTTGCAAGTTTAGGATTTCTCAGTCTGCCAGATCGATCCAGCGCAGCCCATAACGCTGCATGTTGCTCGAATCGGGCCACCAGCCTCCAACGTCCCCTGCATCTGCCTGCACTAGTTCAAGACCATCGTCGGTTACCAAGCCAGGGCAATCGCATCTAAACGGAGATGCCCAAGAGGAGTTCCAAATAACCCA
>NZ_CAXIAK010000155.1:0-3238 GCF_964021665.1 uncultured Acidovorax sp. | reverse complement strand
TTTTCGCGATCAGGCCTCAAAGAGTGCACGCGGCAGGACTCGAGTCCTTCCTTTGATGCCATGCTCCTTGGCGATTGGCCAGCAATTTGGTGCACCTCCTTCATGACCAGCTCCGTGATCTCTATCGCCGCCTCGTTGTGTGACCAAAACCCACGAAATGGACCGAAGCAGTGGAACAACCTCCGCTGAAAGCATCACCAGACCAGTCGTTGAAAGATACGAACGCGTGAACCATTCTTGATAGCAGAGAATAGTCCCTTGCGACGGCCAAAGATCTTGCCTCCGTCGTCCCAGAACATGAAAATCCGAGTGGAAGTTGATAGCCATCGATGTGTGAGCAAGAGATAAAATCCCAGAGGCACTTGTTGGCGAGGTACAATAGCGGTGCGGTGTAGTTGTGGGGCGTTGCTTTGCATCGCGCTGCTTGGTGGCGTTCGTCTTGTCAACCGCCTTTGCGCTCGAACAGTCCCTCAGGGATTGATATTTGGGTCAGAAAGGAGAGTCAAAGAGTATCCATGATGCTCCTTCCTTTTTCAAGAGACCGAGCAAATGGAGGGGGGGTTTATGGTGTACTCTTCAAGAAACGCCCTTACACTGCATCGGCGTCGACCGTTCTAAAAAAAACTTCGCGCAGCTTGTGTGCCGCTTGCAAGTTCCAACCCATGGTTGGGAACCATGTCTTCATGTCCTCGAGGTTCACCAATCCTTCATTTTCTCGCAGGTGCTCGCACTTACACGCTTCCACGCTGATGGCGGCGTTATAGTCTTGGGAGTTCTTGCCCTTCTTGTATGGCTCCCTGCCCTTGGGCGTGATCGTGCCCTCTTGAGTCACCAGGTCTGTGATTGGGTTGGCGGTCACCAGCAGATGTACATGTGCGATGCCATGATCCTTGTACATGCTGGCCAGGCCCATGCGGGTGCGTGATGTGTTCGGTCCCATGGCCACCTCGTCGTCGTAGGCGAACTGCTGCCCAAAGCGCCACTTGGCCATCAGTCCGTCCCTCGAATTGTAGTGGTCCTTGAATTGGAGGTGCACCACGACCCGCTTAATTGCGCCGCCATCTTTCGTCTCCAAGATCATGGTGCAATCAATGAACGGGTTGCCGGCGCCGCTGTGATAATAGACACCACAGGCAAGCTGGCTCAAGTCCACTCCCTCCTTCGGGTACAGGGGCACTGAGGAGCTGTCGACCGATGAGCCAGCGGGCAGGGGTTTCAGCTTCATGTCCAAGAGCGATTGATGGTTGGCACTGCCGGGCACTGAAGTGGCGCACAGCTGCCGAAGCCTCATGCTAGTGTTGTGGGTGGCCCACGCATGCAAGGTCTCGCAAATCACCTTCTCAAACGCTTGGCCATCCTTCTCAAAGTCGCGCACGTATCTCTGCAGCGCTGCTCCAAGCTGTTTTGGTACGGCTGTCTTTTCATTTTTAGCAGCAGCGATCAGAGTGGGGTACGCCAGGAAGGACCGGCCCCTGAGCGATCCTGGATGGACAGGGAGGAAGCTGCACAAGCCTTCGTTGATCAGCTCCAACGAGGATTCCATCTTCTTGGCTGCTTCGGGAGAGGTGGGAAAGTTGTAGGGCACCACAAGGTCTCGCATCAAGTCGTCGTTAAAGCTGCCGGGTTCGAGCTCCACGTTGGAGGTGTTAAGCATGTTATTCATGGATGTAGTGACTTTCTCCAGATCTGGGATCATCGTCGTATCACCGTTCTCCATCTTGGCGAGAAGTACTGCCAGGGTAGGGTTATCCTCCTTGGGAGCCAGCTGGTCCAGGTAGCCGAGAAGAATTTCCACGCGCCGGGGGTGGCCGCCGCTGATCAACAGCAACTCGTTGACCCGCTGCACCAAGTCCTGCTTCTCTCGCAGAAGAGGCTGGGTCAGCTTGGCATGCAACAGCTGAACCAGCAGCGGCATCTGAACGATACCAATCTCCTCAAGAGCGATAGGGAAGATCGGAGGCAGTGGTTGCATGTTCAGCACGCGATTGGATCCCGTTGCGAACTTGACCAGGTCCAAGCAGCCATAGCTACTGACAGCGAGCCAGAAAGTGCGGGGTTTCTTGTCTGCGTCGCTGTCGAGAAGAAGGCACAATCTGCTGAGGCATGCAGCGCTGTGCTGCAACTTGCCGATCTCATCCACGGCCAGCATACAGGGTGCAGTGGGTGGTAGCTCAAGCATCTCGCGGACCATGTTCAGGGATTCAAGGATGTCCACTTCCGGTAGTGAGCACACCCAATCATGATAGCTCATCATTTCAGGCTGACTATTGGCTGCGACGTCCTTGTAGAAGACACCCTGGAACCTCTCCATCAGTCGAAGGAGGATCATCCGCGCAATGCCAGCTTCGAAGCTATCCATATCTATGGGGATCGGAGGGTCCAGTAACAAAGCCAGGCCGGGCACCATGGGGTTCAATCGACTAAAGTCGTCGTTGAAAGTCAGGTAGACGACGAAGCCATCAGGCCTGCGCCTCAAGAACTCAGATCCGGATATTGCCAGTTGCACGGTCTTTCCGGTACCACGAGCACCATGGTTGCAGAGGAGAGGGTGCCGATCTGGAATTTGAAGTTCGCAATCGGCCAAGTGCTCCCCCAATACTGTGGTGCCGCCTTCTCGGGAATCGAGGGGCACACCACCAATCGGTTTGCCGGCCAGATACGCGGAGCAGTATTGGTGGATTTGAGAAGGTCCCAACAACATCAAGGCGGATGGCGGCGGGACGGGCGGCTCGTTTCGCTTTCTGGCAGCGATCAACAATCTCTTGCCTTCCTCATGGAGATGCCCTGTGGTCGAGATGAGTATTCGAATTTTGCTCAATAAAAATTTTCCAAATCAAACCAAATGTGGAGATGGTGATTTGGGTCACTCACAAGCCGAGGGCGTGCTGGTGGTGCAGTGCGTTTCCTTGCTGGGATCTTCATGGATGCCATGGAAGGCCGCTAAAATGGGAGATGCAAAGGCCCTGGGTTAAATCTTGCGCGCTTTGGGGCTCCTGGGGGAGGACGGGCGGGGCCCTACCTCGGGAGTTCTTCAGCTGCTCACCCGACTCGGCCGGAGGCCTCCTTTGGCAGAAAGGGACGACGGGATGCCAGATCAAAGGACCTGGTGCAGGCCTGCAAGCCACGTTGATAGGCCGGAGGGCGCGCCTGAACTTGCGTCCGAATTGTAGACACAACATGTCATAAACGAGAGCTGCCGAACTGTTGTGAAGCTCGTGAACTCACGGCGGCGTGATAT
>NZ_CAXIAK010000154.1:0-3426 GCF_964021665.1 uncultured Acidovorax sp. | reverse complement strand
CCAAATTCCCAACGAAAAAAATGCCAGTCAGCTCTTAACTGACTGGCATTGGCCTTCGGGCGGTTTTTTCATTTCTGCATAGTGACTGACATCCTGATTCAAGCTGGCGTTTCCGCGCAGGCTCCTCGTCTTTCCTACAATCCCGGTTTTCCCACTGCCAGAGCTTGGTTCACGATGCCGCAGGCTTCTTCTCCCATCGGTGTATTTGACAGCGGCGTCGGCGGGCTGAGCGTGCTGCGAGCGCTGTTGGCAGCCCTGCCCCACGAACGTTTTGTGTATCTGGCCGATAGCGCCAACGCCCCTTATGGCGAGCGCGGCGACGCTTTTGTGGCTGCGCGCACCCACGCCATCACCCAGTACCTGCGTGAGCAGCACGACATCAAAGCGCTGGTGGTGGCCTGCAACACCGCCACGGCGGCGGCCATCCACGAAGTGCGCAGCAGCCACCCCGACCTGCTCCTGGTGGGGCTGGAGCCCGCCATCAAATCGGCTCTGGCAGTCACAAAGACTGGGCATGTGGGCGTGATCGGCACCCGCGGTACGCTCACCAGTGCCAAATTTGGCAAGCTGATGGCTTCATTGGCCGATCAAGCCCATTTTGTGGTGCAACCCTGCGATGGGCTCGCACACGCCATCGAACGCAGCGTGGCATTGCCTGTAGCCCCAGCCTCCTACCCAGTTGAAAGCACTGAAACGGGCGCATTGTGCAAACGTTATGTGAATGCCATGGGTGCCTTTGGTACAGCGCCAGGGGAAATGGATACCTTGGTTCTGGGCTGTACCCACTATATTTTCGTAGCCCACGAGTTGCGCACGCTGGTGGGCCCAGACGTGCAGTTCATAGAAACCGGTGAACCTGTTGCTCGCCAAACCAAGCGCCTGCTCGACGCTGCAGGCTTGTTGCAAACAGCAGGCTCCGCTGGCGGCAACCTCTCCGAGGAAAGTGCGGACGTTACTCCTTCCGTACTCCTGCTGACCACAGGCCCAGTGGCCATGATGGAAGCGGCTGCCCAGCGTTGGCTGAATCTGCCGGCGGAGCACTGCCGGTCCGTATCAGTGCGCTGAGAAATATAGATAAAAAGTGGCTCTAGCGCTTGATGAACAAGCGCCACAAGCTATTAAATTTATAGCAATCAACCAACAAATTCAAACAAGCTCATCGCCCCACAACCGGGCACCTGCATGCTCCACGTGTGTGAGGTACAGGCGCAGGTCAAACTCGTACTGGTGATACTGCGGCTCCATGTGGCTGCACAACTGGTAAAACGCCTTGTCGTGGTTCTTTTCACGCAGGTGAGCCAATTCGTGGACCACGATCATGCGCAGAAACTCATCAGGAGCCTGCTTGAACATCGAGGCGATGCGAATCTCATGCTTGGCCGCAAGGCGGCTTCCTTGCACCCGCGAGACCGCAGTGTGCAAGCCCAAGGCATTGCGCACCACGTGGATCTTGTTGTCAAAAAGCACCTTGTTGACCGTACCAGCGTTGCGCAAGTAACGAGTCTTCAGCTCTTGTACGTAGTCGTACAAGGCCTTGTCGCTGCGTACGCTGTGGGGCTGGGGATACTTGCGCAGCAGCACGTTTGCCAGTTGCCCCTGCTCCAACAAATCGCGTGCCTGCTCCTGCAGCGCCACAGGGTAGGCGCGCAGATACGGAAGATCAGAAGCCATGGATGACTAAAAACAATGGCAGCGCCCTGGAACATTGCGCAGGCAGGCCATTTTTGTGAAAGGCCTTACCCGAGCGCCCAAAACGCCCGCGTCTTTTCACCTGCAGCCAGGGTCTCAATGCAGATGGCGGGGGCGACGACCACCGCCGTGCCCACTGCCAGAGCCACCAGGGCCCCTGGGGGGCTTGCCAATTTCCAGCGAATTCACCAACGCATCAAAACGCTGCGTGAACAGCTTGTCGATCTCGGCGACCACGCCACCCAGCTCAGCGCCATCAAAGTGGCGCTCCATCATGTTCACCACGTCTTGCACCAGCAGGTCGCGCTGCACTTGCATGATGGCGGCCGGTGTGGGCCCAACGAAAAGCATTACAAAATCGTCACGGGATTCGGCGCCGTCTTGACCGTCCTCTTCTTCAAACTCTGCGTCGTAGAAGGTCACCTCCAAGGCAGCTCCTATTTCGCAAAGCTCGTTGAGGTTCATGCACATTTCATCGAGTGTCTGGCGAAAATCTTCATCGCCCCGCACGGTCCAGCAAATCTGCAGAAGGTGCTCTTTAGGGTCGAACTTGATGCCAGGTTCTTCTTCATAGGCACTGGTGGCGCCGTCAGCGAGAGAACGCGCTCCTGCATATTTCCACAAAGGCTTCAAGGCATCCTGCAGTTGCTCAAAACTGGCATCTGCCCGCAACTGCACCTGCCCGTGGACATGAATTTCGAAGGGAGCGTTGTAACTTGACATGATTGAATCGTAATGGTGCCCCGAGCCGGGGTCGAACCGGCACGCCCCTTTTCAGGAAGCGGCGGATTTTAAGTCCGCAGTGTCTACCAATTTCACCATCGGGGCGCCAGCCACCGAGTGCGTGTTGCCCGGCAGCGTAACCCGGACGTCGCCGCAGAGCAACGTCCCATCGAACAAGAGCAACGCAATCACTGAAGATTGGATGATTGCGTTGCACCAAGAAAAAAGGGAAGCCTGAGCTTCCCTTTGAATTTGGAGCGGGAAAAGAGTCTCGAACTCTCGACCTCAACCTTGGCAAGGTTGCGCTCTACCAACTGAGCTATTCCCGCATTTTGCATCAACACTTCAGTGCATCAGCAAGAATTAAATTATAACACAATTTTTGAATTTCTGCGAAATTTCAAAAATTTTTCCAACTCCCTGAAGTAACTCAAGTCACTTCAGCAAGTCAGCCGCATCCTGGAGGCGCGGTCCGGAGTCGAACCGGACTAACCGGATTTGCAATCCGGGGCATAACCGCTTTGCTACCGCGCCAGAAACCACTGCCTTGGCAAAAAAGGGAAGCTGATGCTTCCCTTTTTTGGAATTTGGAGCGGGAAAAGAGTCTCGAACTCTCGACCTCAACCTTGGCAAGGTTGCGCTCTACCAACTGAGCTATTCCCGCATTTATCGAAGCCTTACATTCTACAACGTTTGCTGCGATGGGATGAATTGTAGCGCATTTTTTGGAGGTTTTCGAAAAAAACTTCAGTGCTTCAAAGAATCGTTACTGACTGCCGGAGAAGTTTTGTCTGCCGTCACTGCAGTAACTGCAGCCTCCTCGTCTGACAAGGGGACAGGCTTGCGCTCCAGCGCCACCTCAAGAACCTTATCAATCCACTTCACAGGAATGATCTCGAGTCCGCTTTTCACATTCTCGGGAATCTCCTGCAGATCCTTGACGTTCTCTTCCGGGATCAACACGGTCTTGATGCCGCCACGCAGGGCCGCAAGGAGCTTTTCCTTGAGACCGCC
>NZ_CAXIAK010000153.1:0-3433 GCF_964021665.1 uncultured Acidovorax sp. | reverse complement strand
CCTGGATGTAGACGTGCCTGCTGCTGCGGTGGTGGAAGAGACGCCACTGCTGGAAGAGCCTGCTGTGTTCGAAGAACTGCCAGCGTTGGATGAGGTGCCCGCTTTGGACTTCGGCGCTACCGTTGAGTCTGCACAAGAAGCACCAGCGATTGAGAGCGAGCCTGAAGAGGTGCCGCTCTCGGTCTATGAGCCTGATGCCCTGACGGAACCCGTGCCTGAAGCGCCGTCTGTCATCACCGACGCGATGGAGGTTGAGGCGACTCAGCCAGAGACTACATTGGAGTCTCCAGCCGAAGAGGAACCGGTGAGCGAAGAGGCGGTCAAGGTCATTGAAACCTTGCGTATTGGCTTGCCGCTGTACAACGTGTACCTGAATGAAGCGGACGAGTGGTCGCGTCGTTTGGTCACCTGTCTGCAGGAATGGGCTCTGGAATTGCATGAGCCTTTGCCTGACACCGCAGTCGCGCTGGCCCACTCTTTGGCTGGCAGCTCTGCTACCGTGGGATTCACCGCCCTGTCCGAAATGGCACGAGTGCTCGAACACGCACTGCAGCATGTTCAGCTGGCACCGCAGGGCAACGAGGAGCAGGTGTCGGTGTTCATGGCTGCGGCTGATGACATTCGCCGCTTGCTTCACCAGTTCGCCGCAGGCTTCCTGAAAGAGCCCAACCCTGAAGTGCTGGATGCTTTGCGCCAGATTCTGGAGACAGAAGTCAGCAGCACGTTGTCGCCTGCTTACGACGATTTGATGGAGGATTCTGCGCCTGAGCCCGAGGGGCTGGAGGCATCGGAGTCTTTGGCGGAAGCAGAGAAGCCAGAAGAATTGTCCACGCCTGTCGTTTCGCAGGAGCCAGCGGTGGCTGCCCCAGTGGCTCGCGCTGTTGCGCCCGCGCTATCGGTGGTCAAGCGCGATGCGGCATCCCTGGTGGGTACTGACGTGGACGACGACATTGACGTTGTGGACGTCATCGATCCCGACCTGTTCCCGATTTTCGAGGAAGAGGCTGCCGAATTGCTGCCCCAATTGGGTGGTGCACTGCGCCAGTGGGCAGCTCGTCCAGAAAATCTGGGTGCCCGCAGCGAAGTCTTGCGTGCCTTGCACACACTCAAAGGTAGCTCGCGTTTGGCAGGCGCCATGCGCTTGGGTGAAATGGCGCACCGCCTCGAATCTGCCATTGAGCAGATTGACGTGGAGACGGTCACCATCGACCAAGTGGAACCTTTGCTTGCGAGCTTCGACAATCTGGAAGCAAACTTCCAGACTCTCAGCGCCCATGCAGGTCAAGACCCCAGCGCAGGTGTAGAGGCAGAAGCAGTTCAAGGTTTCGTGGAACCAGTCGCTGCGACTGAATCCGTGTCGTCTCAAGGCGGTTCAAGTGCTGCCCCATCCGTAACAGCTGTGCGTTTGCCTGCTCCGTCGCAACTGGCCCCGCTGCGTGTTGCGGCCAACCAGTCAGTGCGTGTGCGTGCGCAGTTGCTCGATCGCTTGATCAACCAGGCGGGTGAGGTGATGATCAGCCGCTCGCGTTTGGATGTACGGCTGGGACAGTTCCGCAGCTCGCTCAATGACCTGTCCGGCAACTTGGATCGCCTGCGTCAGCAGTTGCGTGACATCGAAGTACAGGCCGAGTCGCAGATGCAATCGCGCATGGCGCTGGCCAAGGACTCTGCCGCAGGTTTCGACCCGCTGGAATTTGACCGTTTCACCCGTGTGCAAGAGTTGACCCGCATGATGGCCGAGTCGGTGAACGACGTAGCGACAGTGCAGCGCAACTTGCAACGCGCCATGGAAGGTGCGGAAGACGATCTGATTGCCCAAGGCCGCCAGGCACGGGAGCTGCAGCGCGATCTGCTGCGTACCCGTATGGTGGAGTTCGAAGGCATTGCGGAGCGCTTGTACGCTGTGGTCCGCCAATCGTCCAAGGAAACCGGCAAGCAGATCAAGCTGGACATCACCGGGGGCTCCATTGAAATGGACCGGGGGGTGCTGGACCGCATGACACCTGCCTTCGAGCACTTGCTGCGTAACTGCGTTGCCCACGGCATCGAAGAGCCTGACGTGCGGATGGGCGCTGGCAAGCCAGCCACCGGAACCATCACGGTGGGCCTGCGGCACGAAGGCAACGACGTGTCGGTGGAGTTCCGCGACGACGGAGCAGGCCTGAACCTTGCCCGAATTCGTGAAAAAGCCGTTGCGCAAGGTCTGCTGCAAGCAGATGACGAGCTCAGCGACGACGTCGCAGCCAACCTGATCTTCATGCCGGGCTTCAGTACCGCGACCGAAGTGACTGGTTTGTCTGGCCGGGGTATCGGCATGGACGTGGTTCGTTCCGAAATCAATGCCTTGGGTGGTCGCATCGAAACGTCTACCCACGCCGGGCAAGGCACGGCCTTCCGGATGGTGCTGCCACTGACCACCGCTGTGACGCAGGTGGTGATGTTGCGCGCCGGTGAGTTGGCTGTGGGTGTGCCCGCCAATCTGGTGGAAATCGTGCGTCGTACTTCGGCCCAGGACCTGGAAGAGGCTTACCGCACCGGTTATTTTGACGATGGTCTGGAGAAAGTGCCTTTCTTCTGGTCTGGCGCGCTGCTGCAGTCTTCTGCCCGCAGCAACGAGCCTGCAGGCAAGACCCGCCCGGTGGTGATCTTCCGAAGCGCTTCGCAGCGTGTGGCCATGCACGTGGATGAAGTGCTGGGCAACCAGGAAGTGGTGGTGAAGAACCTGGGTCCACAACTGTCCCGTTTGCCAGGCCTGGCAGGTATGTCGGTGCTGGCTTCGGGCGCAGTGGTCTTGATCTACAACCCTGTGGCCTTGGCTACGGTGTATGGCGATCAGGTGCGTGCCGCCAGTGCCGGTGTGTCCATGCTGGCGGAAACCGACAGCCCCGATGCACCGAAGGCTCCCACGTCTTCGATGCTGTCGGGCCCCAGCCAGGTTCCGCTGATTCTGGTGGTGGACGATTCCATCACGGTCCGTCGTGTGACGCAGCGTTTGCTGCAGCGCGAAGGTTACCGGGTGTCGTTGGCTGCCGATGGCCTGCAGGCGCTGGAGCGTTTGCAGGAAGAGCGGCCCACTGTGGTTCTCTCCGACATCGAAATGCCCCGCATGGATGGCTTCGATCTGGCCCGCAACATACGTGCTGACAGTGCGTTGCGCGATCTGCCAATCATCATGATCACCTCGCGTATCGCTGAAAAGCACCGCGAGCATGCGATGGAACTGGGTGTGAACCACTACCTGGGCAAGCCCTACTCGGACGAGGAGCTGCTGAGCCTGATCCAGCACTACGCACGCCTGGCGGCCGCTACCGCAGAGGTGTGAAGTCAAGGCTGCCAAGTGCAGTCTTGATAGCCCAAAAAAAAAGAGCGCCCCTCAGGGCAATGCCAGTCAGTTAAGAGCTGACTGGCATTTTTTCGTTGGGAATTTGGAAGC
>NZ_CAXIAK010000152.1:0-3610 GCF_964021665.1 uncultured Acidovorax sp. | reverse complement strand
CGGCGATTTCGTCAAAGGGGTTCATGCTCATCTTCACGTTGGCGATGTCCACACCGCGCAAGTCCGACTTCACGCGGACCTTCACGTTGTAGTCCACCACGCGCTTGACGGGTACGAGAACTTTCATGGGAACGTCTTTCCTTGGTTTTTGTTGTGGGTGTGCGGGTGGCACATTGAGAGCGGCTGACAAAACTCAGCGAAGCGGCCCTGGCTAGGCGTTCCGCCGCAGACAGTACAAACAGTACGACAAGGCGGAACAACGACGCCAGGGGAGTTTTGGGAGCTGCTCTTACTCGTTCGAGATGCCCTTGTCGCGGATCACAGCGCCCCACTTGGCGTAGTCGCTCTTGATGCGCTGGGCCATCTGTTCAGGCGACTGGAAGGCGGCGATGGCACCGGCGGTGAGCAGCTTGTCCTGGATTTCCTTGTCGGCCAGGATCTGCTTGACCTCGCTGGCGATGCGGTCCACCACGGCCTTGGGCGTGCCGGGTGGCGCCATCAGGCCGCCCCACGACACGGCTTCGTAGCCCTTGAAGCCCTGCTCGGCAATGGTCTTCACATCGGGCAGCATGGCCACGCGCTGGGGCGAACCCACCGCAATGGCGCGCAGCTTGCCTGCCTGAATGTGGGGCAGCGCTGCCACCAGGTCGGCATACATCAGCGGCACCTGGCCGCCGATCGTGTCGGTGATGGCGGGCACGCCCCCTTGTAGGGCACATGCTGCATTTCAAAGCCGCCCATCTGCTTGAGCAGTTCCATGCTCAGGTGGCCAAAGCTGCCTGCGCCCGAACTGGTGTAGTTGAGCTGGCCAGGCCGCGCCTTGGCGTGGGTGATGAGCTTTTGCACATCGGTCACCGAAGGCATCTGCGCGGGGTTGACGACCACCACGATGGGCAAGTCGTACACCGTGGCCACGGGCGTGAAATCCTTCGTCGTGTCGTAGCCTGCCTTCTTGTAGAGGTGCGGCGCCAGCAGCGTGGGCGTGGCGAGCATCATCAGCGTGTAGCCATCGGCCGGGCTCTTTGCCACCTGGGCTGCCGCGATGGAACCCGAAGCACCTGCGCGGTTTTCCACCACCACCGGCTGGCCCAGCCGCTCGGACAGGCGCTGGCCGACGATGCGCGAGGCCGTGTCGGTGGGGCCGCCCGCCGGGAATGGCACCACCAGCTTGATCATCTTGGTGGGCCAGGCCTGGGCATGCGCCGGGGCTGCGCCCAGCAGGCCGATGGCCGAGACTGCTGCAGTTGCGGCAAGCACCGCGCGGCGCGAAAAGGTGGCGGGGAAAAGGGATTGTTTTTTCATCAGGAATCCGTTTTTTCTACTTTCAGTTGTTGCGCTGGGCGCGCCCTATGCAAACGACGCTGCCCAGGCGCGGGCGGCCACGCAGGGGCAGCGGCTCCGAGGGCGTTAGTCGAGCTTTGCGCCAGAGATCTTCACCACCCGCTCCCACACAGGCGCATCTTTCTTGAACTGGGCGTTGAACTGCTCGGGGCTGCTACCCACGGGGATGAAGCCCATCTGCTGGATGCGCTCGCGCACTTCGGGCATGGCGATCACGGCCTGCAGCTCGGTGCCCAGGCGGGCCACCACTTCAGGGGGCGTCTTGGCAGGTGCGCTCATGCCAAGCCAGCCGGTCACCTGGAACACCTCATCCTTGATGCCCTGTTCGGACATGGTGGCAATCTTGGGCAGCGCGTCCATGCGCTGCGTGCCGGTGACAGCCAAGGTCTTGAGTCGGCCTGACTCGATATAGGGCCGAGCCGACTGCAGGCTGGCAAACGCCATCTGGAGCTGACCGCCCACCAGGTCTTGCAGCATGGGCGCCTCGCCCTTGTAGGGCACATGGTTCATGTCGGCCTTGAGCTTGTCCGACAGCCACGCGCCCGCCAGATGGGCATACGAGCCCGCGCCCCACGAGCCGTAGGCGACCTTGCCCTTGTTGCGGTCGATGTACGCCATCAGCTCCTGCGCGTTGGACACCGGCAGTTGCGGGGGCACCAGCAGCACCACCGGCGCCAGGGCAATCTGCGTGATGAGGGCCTGGTCTTTTTGCGGCTGGTAGGGAAGGCGCTCGTACAGGAACTGGTTGATGAGCATGGTGGTGCCCAAAGACACCAGCAGCGTGTAGCCATCGGCAGGCGACTTGAGGGCGTGGTCGGTGCCGCTCACGCCGCCAGCGCCACCCCGGTTGTCCACCAACACGGGCTGGCCCAGGCGGGCCGAGAGCTTTTCGCCCAGGGTACGGGCCGTGATGTCGGTCGCGCCGCCCGCCTGGTAGGGCACCACCAGCCGGATGGGTTTGCTGGGCCAGCCGTCTTTGCCCGCCTGGGCCAGGGCCGAGCCCAGCAGGCCCGTGCTGCCCAAAGCGGCCAGGCCTCGCAATACGCTGCGGCGGTGGATGTTCGATGTACGCATGTTTTGTCTCCTTGGGTTGTAGTGAAAATCGGCTGCAGCGCCCTGTTTAAAAGCGCTTGCAGCTATTACTTATATAGCAATCAAAGCGGTGGCAGGGTCAGTACACCCTTGTCGCGCAGGGCTTGCAGTTCGGCCTCGGGCAGTTGCAGCAGCTGCTGCAGCACATCGCGCGTGGCCGCGCCCAGCGTGGGCGGCGCGTTGCGAATGGGCAGGCGCTGGCCATCGAGCCGGTACGGCGGCGCAAACACATGCGTGGTGCCGGCCACGGGGTGCGGCATCTCTTTGAGCAGGCCGCCACGGCGTGTGCGTTCGCTGGTCAGCGCCTCATGCAAACCAGCCACCTTGCCGCAGGGAATTCCAGCGGCCGACAGGCGCTCCAGCAGCACATCGCGCGGGAAGCCGGCAATCAGCTCCTTGAGCATGGGGCTGAGCACCAGGCGGTTCTTGGCGCGTTCCACATTGGTGGCAAAGCGGGGGTCTTCGACGATGTCGGGGCGCTGCACCACCTGGCGGCAGAACTTGTCGAACTGCGCGTTGTTGCCCACACCGATGATGAGCGGGCCATCGGCCGCGTCGTACATGCCGTAGGGCACGATAGACGGGTGCGCGTTGCCATAGCGCTGCGGGTCGTGCCCCAGCAGCAGGGCATCGAGCCCGTAGTAGCCGGTGATCATCAGGCCGCAGTCGTACAGCGCCATCTCGATGTGGCGGCCCTTGCCCGTGCGTTCGCGGCGGAACAGCGCGGCCAGCACGGCCTGCGCGGCGTACATGCCGGTCATCATGTCCACCGCGGCCACGCCAAACTTCAGCGGCGGCTGGCTGGCTTCGCCGTTGATGGCCATGAGCCCCGCCTCGGCCTGGATCACCAGGTCGTAGCCGGGCCGCTTGGCTTCGGGCCCCGAGCTGTCGTAGCCCGACACCGAGCAATAGATCAGATCAGGCTTGATGGCCTTGAGCTGCTCGTAGCCCAGGCCCAGCTTCTCGGCCCCGCCCGTCTTGAAGTTCTGGATCACCACGTCGCACTGCGGCAGCAGGCTGTGGATGATCTTCACGCCTTCGGGCGTCTGCAGATCCACCGTGATGGACCGCTTGTTGCGGTTCATGCTGTTGTAGTAGGTGGTCTCGGTCTTGCCGATGCGCATGCCCCAGTCGCGGGTGTCGTCGCCCCGGCCGGGGTGCTCCACCTTGATGACAT
>NZ_CAXIAK010000151.1:0-3696 GCF_964021665.1 uncultured Acidovorax sp. | reverse complement strand
TGGCCCCCCGCGTGGCTGCCAAGCTCGACGTTGCGCAGATCAGCGACATCACCAAAGTGGTGAGCGCCGACACTTTCGAGCGCCCCATCTACGCCGGCAACGCCATTGCTACGGTGCAAAGCGCAGACAGCGTCAAAGTTATCACCGTGCGCACCACCGGCTTTGACGCCGCGGCTGCCACCGGTGGCAGCGCACAAGTCGAAACCGCAGCCGCTGCAGCCGACAACGGCAAGAGCAGCTTCGTGGGCAGCGAAATCGCCAAGAGCGACCGCCCCGAGCTCACCGCCGCCAAGATCATCGTCTCCGGTGGCCGGGCTCTGGGGAGCAGCGAGAAATTCAACGAAGTCATCACCCCGCTGGCCGACAAGCTCGGCGCAGCCATTGGCGCCAGCCGCGCAGCGGTGGACGCAGGCTACGCCCCCAACGATTTGCAAGTGGGCCAGACCGGCAAGATCGTGGCACCGCAGCTGTATGTGGCTGTAGGCATCTCGGGTGCGATCCAGCACTTGGCCGGTATGAAGGATTCCAAGGTGATCGTGGCGATCAACAAGGATCCAGAGGCACCGATCTTCAGCGTGGCCGACTATGGGCTGGAGGCGGACTTGTTCACGGCTGTGCCTGAATTGGTCAAGGCCCTGTAAGAACCCCACCTGCGTACAAAGGCATCGCTCGCGATGCCTTTTTTTTGACGAAATATCGCTTTCTCGGAGACATCCATGAGTTACACCGCACCCGTCAAGGACATGTTGTTCGCCATCGAGCATCTGGCCAATATTGAACAGATCGCCCAGATCCCAGGCTTTGAAGATGCAGGCCTGGACACCGCCGCTGCCGTGCTGGAAGAGTGCGCCAAGTTCAATGAAGGCGTGCTGGCTCCGCTCAACTGGGAAGGCGACAAGAACCCCTCGAGCTGGAAAGACGGCGTGGTCACCACCACCCCCGGCTTCAAGGAGGCCTTCCGCCAGTACGCCGAGGGCGGCTGGCAAGGCCTGCAGCACCCAGCCGACTTTGGCGGCCAGGGCCTGCCCAAGACCATAGGCGCTGCCTGTATTGAAATGACCAACAGCGCCAACATGAGTTTTGCGTTGTGTCCGCTGCTGACCGATGGCGCCATCGAGGCCCTGCTGACCGCAGGCAGCGATGAGCTCAAGGCCACTTACCTTGAAAAGCTGGTGACCGGCGAGTGGACCGGCACCATGAACCTGACCGAACCCCAGGCGGGCTCGGACCTGGCCCTGGTGCGCACGCGCGCTGAACCGCAGCCCGATGGCACTTACAAGATCTTCGGCACTAAGATCTTCATCACCTACGGTGAGCACGACATGGCCGAGAACATCATTCACCTGGTGCTGGCCCGCGTGCAGGGCGCGCCTGAGGGCGTGAAGGGCATCAGCCTGTTTGTGGTGCCCAAGTTCCTGGTCAACAAGGACGGCACGCTGGGTGCCCGCAACGACGCACACTGCGTGAGCATCGAGCACAAGCTGGGCATCAAGGCATCGCCCACTGCCGTGCTGCAGTTTGGTGACCACGGCGGTGCCGTGGGCTACCTGGTGGGCGAAGAAAACCGCGGCCTCGAATACATGTTCATCATGATGAATGCCGCCCGCTACGCCGTGGGCATGCAGGGCATTGCGATCTCTGAGCGCGCTTACCAAAAGGCTGTGCAGTACGCCAAAGACCGTGTGCAAAGCCGCCCCGTGGACGGCAGCATTGCCGCCAGCGCGCCCATCATTCATCACCCCGATGTCAAGCGCATGCTGATGACGATGCGCGCCACGGTGGAAGGCTGCCGTGCCATGGCCACCGTGGCCGCAGCAGCGTTCGATGCTGCCCACCACCACCCTGATGCCGACACGCGCAAGCAGAACCAGGCGTTCTACGAATTCATGGTGCCGCTGGTCAAGGGCTACAGCACCGAAACCAGCCTGGAAGTGACCAGCCTGGGCGTGCAGGTGCATGGCGGCATGGGCTTCATCGAAGAAACCGGCGCGGCCCAGTACTACCGCGACGCCAAGATCCTGACCATCTACGAAGGCACTACCGCCATTCAGGCCAACGACCTGGTGGGCCGTAAGACAGCGCGTGACGGCGGCCAGGTGGCCAAGGGCATTGCTGCGCAGATCGAAAAGACTGAAAGCGAACTGCTGGCCAGCGGCACGCCTGCCGCACTGGCGGTGGCCAAGCGCCTTACAGCCGCACGCAAGGCGCTGCTGGACGTGATCGACTTTGTGGCCGGTGGCACCAAGGCCCAGCCCAACGCCGTGTTTGCCGGCAGCGTGCCCTACCTGATGCTGGCGGGCAATGTAGTGGCGGGCTGGCAGCTGGCGCGCAGCCTGCTGGTGGCGCAAGACCTGTTGCAAAAGGGACAGGACGAAGCCTTCATGCGCGCAAAAATCACCACGGCCCAGTTCTACGCCGACCACATTCTGGTGAAGGCCCCTGGCCTGCGCGACAGCATTGTGGAAGGCGCGGCCAGCGTGACCGAGCTGGCGCTGGAAGCCTTCTGACAGCGGGTGCGTTCCCGCAAGGGAGTGAGACAAGGCCTGTGCAGGGCGCAGGCCTTTACTATAAAAATAATAGCTGCTGGCGCTTGCTGAATAAGCGCTAGAGGGCTATTTTGATCAAAACCTGTTTCTGGAAGTCGTTGCCCATGTCCAAATTGCCTCCCGTGTTGCAAAACATGTCATTGCCTGTGATCGGCTCGCCGCTGTTCATCATCAGCAACCCCAAGCTGGTCATTGAGCAGTGCAAGGCGGGTGTGGTGGGCTCCATGCCTGCACTCAATGCCCGCCCCGCCGAGCTGCTGGACGAATGGCTGGCCGAAATCACCGAAACCCTGGCGGCCTACAACAAGGCCAACCCCGACAAGCCTGCCGCGCCCTTTGCCATCAACCAGATCGTGCACAAGAGCAACGACCGCCTGGAGCACGACATGCAGGTGTGCGCCAAGTACAAGGTGCCGATCGTCATCACGTCCTTGGGCGCGCGCGAAGATGTGAACCAGGCGGTGCACAGCTGGGGCGGCGTGGTGCTGCACGACATCATCAACAACAAGTTTGCGCACAAGGCGATTGAAAAGGGCGCAGACGGCCTGATCGCCGTGGCCGCGGGTGCGGGTGGCCACGCGGGCACCAAGAGCCCGTTTGCCTTGATTCAGGAAATCCGCCAGTGGTTCGACGGCCCGCTGGCGCTGTCGGGCTCCATCGCCTCGGGCGGGGCCATCCTGGCGGCGCAGGCCATGGGTGCCGACTTTGCGTACATTGGCTCGGCCTTCATTGCCACGCACGAGGCGCGCGCGCAGGACGCCTACAAGCAGGCCATTGTGGACAGCAATTCGGACGACATCGTCTACAGCAACCTCTTCACAGGTGTGCACGGCAATTACCTGGCACCGTCGATCCGCGCTGCGGGTCTGGACCCTGACAACCTGCCCGAGTCTGACCCCAGCAAGATGAACTTTGGCGGCGACGCCAAGAAGGCCTGGAAAGACATCTGGGGCTGCGGCCAGGGCATTGGCGCGATCAACGCCGTGACCAGCACCGCCGAACTGGTGGGCAAATTGCGCCGCGAATACGAAGAGGCCCGCGCACGCCTCAAGCTGTAAGCCTTCGCGCGTTCCAACCAGCCAAAGCGGGCCTCAGGCCCAATGCCAGTCAGTTAAGCCCGCAGGCGGCTTGATCCAGTAAAAAGGGGACG
>NZ_CAXIAK010000150.1:0-4079 GCF_964021665.1 uncultured Acidovorax sp. | reverse complement strand
AGAACACCGGGGAGAGCCAATCGGATACCATTGCTGGATGAAATCACAGTATCAACGGGGCTACTGGAGCTAAATAGATACCCCTTATAAAAATACAGTTATTATGCAATTCACGACGTACCGTTGATTTACCCACCCCACGAGCTTCCTCCATGTCTGCCTTGTCTTTTGCGCCCCCGCGCGATGCGCCAGCCAAAGGCCCTGTGCATTTGCAGGGGGTGTGGCTGGGCCACCAGTTGTGCGATGCCGCTTCGGCCCCCACCCAGCCCACAGGGCACAGCGCTCTGGATGCGCAGTTGCCCGGTGGCGGCTGGCCCATTGGCGCGCTGACCGAGGTGCTGCAGCCCAACCCCAGCCGCCATGCCTGGCAACTGCTGCAGCCCGCGCTGGCGCAGGCCACGGCGGCCCGGCCGGGGTCTGTGGTGCTGGTCGCCCCGCCGTTCGAGCCTTTTGTCCCCGCCTTGCAGGCCGCTGGCCTGCCGCCTACGCGCTTGTGCAAGGTGCAGCCGGGGGCTGCAGCCACTGGCAAAGCTGCTACCGCCACGCTGTGGGCGGCCGAGCAGGCGCTGCGCTGCCGCGATGTGCTGGCCGTGGTGGCCTGGCTGCCCCAGGCCCTGCCCGAGCAACTGCGCCGCCTGCACCTGGCCGCCGCGCAAATGGGGCAGTTGCTGTGGGTGTTTCGCCCGGCAGGGGTGCGCCAGCAGGCATCGCCTGCGCCGCTGCGCCTGTGGGTGCAAGAAGACGCGACCCAACCCCTGGCCATGCAGGTGCAGGTGCTCAAGCGCAAGGGGCCGCCGCTGGCGCAGTCTTTGGTGCTGCCAGCGGGCTCGGCCCGGCTGGCGCAGGTGCTGGCAGCAGGGGTTTTGCGCAGCCAGCAGCGGCGCGGCCAGGGCGCGGCTTCGCCCGTAGCACCTGGCTTGCCATCCCCCGTTTTTGCTGCGCCCGCTGCGTTTGGGATGCGGTGGGCAGGCACAGGGCAGGGGGGGCTGCAAGAGCCTGCCCGTGGGTGGAAGGGGGTGGCGCATGCACTGGATCGCCTGGCCGTGCCCGCAGTCCGTTGAACCCCGCCCGCCCGCCGCCCACACCGCTGGGGTAGCCGGTGCCGAGCCCAGCGCGCCGGTGCCCAGGCTGCCCAGTGGGGCGCCCGGTGCGACCTGTGCCGCGCCCGCATGGCAAACCGTGCAGGGCGCCGAGGCCTGGTGGGCGCTGCGCTTTACCCCCCGGGTGGCGCGCGTGGATGAGGCGCTGCTGCTGGAGGTGTCCACAACTGAGCGGCTGTGGGGCGGTCGCGCCGCGCTGCTGGCCCAACTGCAAGCCCATGCACCTGCGATAAAACCCGGCATTGCGCCAGAAGCCGTATCGACAGCCGGGTTTGCGTCTGAAGTAAACGTCTCTCAGGCACCGCCCGCGCCCTTGGCCCAGGGCGCCACATCGTTCCAGGCCCTGGCACTGCTGCGGCTGCAACAGGCAGGGCTGCGCCCACCCCGGCGCGTGCCGCACGATTTGCCCCTGCACACCCTGACGGCGCTGCGCCCCCATGTGGCCAGCCTGGCGCGCATGGGCTGCAACACCTGGGGCCAGCTGCGCGCCTTGCCGCGCGATGGGGTGGCGCGGCGGCTGGGCGCTGCGGCCTTGCACGCGCTGGACTGCGCTTTTGGTGACGCCCCCCACACGCACACCTGGCTGGAACTGCCCGAAACCTTTGCCCTGGCGGCCGAGCTGCCCGCGCTGGCCACCTCGGCCGATGCGCTGCTGTGGTCGGCCCACGCCTTGCTGCAAGCACTGCAGGCCTGGCTGCAGGCGCGCCAGCAGGGCGTGCTGGCGCTCGAACTGGCCTGGCACCACGACCTGCGCAAGGTGGACGGCAAGCCCGTGCCCCCCTGGCAGGCGCTGCCTGTGCGCACCGCCCAGCCCACGCAGGCCCTGGCCCACCTGCGCCGCCTGCTGGCCGAGCACCTGGCCCGCACGCCGCTGGCCGCACCCGTCAACCAGATTGCCCTGCGCGCCCTGCAAACCGTGCCCATGCCCCAGGCCAGCGCCAGCCTGCTGCCCCCCGCAGGCGTTGTGGGGCGCAGTGCCGAAGACCACGCCCGCAGTGAAAGCTGGCACCAGTTGATAGAGCGTCTGTCGGCCCGCCTGGGGCCCGAGCAGGTGCAAGGCGTGGCCCTGGTGGCAGACCACCGGCCGGAACGCATGCAGCACTGGCAGCCTGCCAGCCACGCGCTGCAAGCGGGTGGGGCAGGCCCTGCCAAAGCCTCTGCATCTCAAGTTTTGCCCGACGCCAGCCTGTGGCCCACCTGGCTGCTGCGCCCGCCGCAACGCCTGGCGGTGCAGGGCAGCCGCCCTTGCTACCAGGGGCCGCTGCGCCTGCTGGCGGGCCCCCACCGGCTGGAAGCCGCATGGTGGGAAGCTGCCGACGCCCCTGAATCGCCCCCCAATGCCTGCGGTGCCGACCCCGCCCCCGGCCTGGTGGTGCGCGACTACTTTGTGGCCCACAACGAGCGCGCCGGGCATGTGTGGGTGTTTCGTGAGCGGACACCATCGGCCCCGCCCAGCGCCGAAGGCGGCTTACCCACCCGGCAGCACCGCTGGTTTTTGCACGGCATTTATGGCTGAAGGCACCGCACCCGCCCGCCCGGCCTTGCTGGCGTTGCCCGACTATGCCGAGCTGCACTGCGTCTCCAACTTCAGCTTTCAGCGCGGCGCATCGCACCCGCATGAGCTGGTGGAGCGCGCCGCCGCTCTGGGCTACCGCGCGCTGGCGCTGACGGACGAATGTTCGGTGGCAGGCGTGGTGCGCGCCCATGTGCGGGCCAAGGCGCTGGGGCTGCACCTCATTGTGGGCAGCGAGTTTGCGTACCCCGGCTTCCGGCTGGTGGCGCTGGCGCGCAATGCGCAGGGCTGGGGCAACCTGTGCCAGTTCATCACCGCCGCGCGGCGCAGTGCGGCCAAGGGCAGTTACCAGATGGGGCCTTTGAGCGATGTGCAGCAGCTGCAAGGCTGCGAGCTGCTGCTGGTGCCCGAGCGCACGGCGCAAAACGCTACTGATTTTGTAGCTGTTAGCGCTTTATTAGAAAGCGCCAGAGCCCAATTTGGCTTAAATTTTTGGCTGGTGGCCGAGCTGCTGCTGGAGCCCGACGACGACCTGTGGCTGGCCACTTTGCAGCAGGCGGGCGCGGCGGTGGGTGTGCCGCTGGTGGCGGCGGGCGATGTGCACATGCATGTGCGCTCGCGCAAGCCGCTGCAAGACGTGATCACCGCCGTGCGCCTGGGCCTGCCGGTGGCGCATTGCGGCTTTGCGCTGCAGCCGCATGCCGAGCGCCACCTGCGCCAGCGCGTGCGGTTGGCGGGCATCTACCCGCCCGAACTGCTGCAGGCTACGGTGCAGATTGCGCAGCGTTGCACCTTCCACCTCGACGAAATCAAATACCAATACCCGCAAGAGGCCGTGCCCCCCGGCATGACGCCCGCTCAGGGCCTGGCCTGGCTCACCTACGAAGGCGCAGCCAGCCGCTACCCGCAGGGGGTGCCGCCTGCGGTGCACACCCAGCTGCAGCGCGAACTGGCGCTGATTGCCGACTGCCAATACGAGATGTACTTTCTGACGGTGCACGACATCGTGCGCTATGCGCGCAGCCAGGGCATTTTGTGCCAGGGGCGCGGCTCGGCGGCCAATTCGGCGGTGTGCTTTTGCCTGGGCATTACCGAGGTGGACCCCACCCGGTCCCACCTGCTGTTCGAGCGCTTCATCAGCAAAGACCGCCAGGAGCCGCCCGACATTGATGTGGACTTTGAGCACGACCGGCGCGAAGAGGTCATCCAGTACATCTACAGCAAATACGGACGCGACCGCGCCGCCATTGCCGCCGTGGTCACCACCTACCGCACCCGCAGCGTGCTGCGCGACGTGGGCAAGGCCCTGGGCGTGCACCCGGCGGTGGTCGATGCATTTGCCAAAGAGCACCACTGGTTTGACGAAGACCTGGCCAGCCACAAGCTGCAGGCCCTGGCCGAATCATTGGGCCAGCCGCTGGCGGCGCACACCGCCCGCCTGTGGCTGGAACTGGCGGGCGAGCTGC
>NZ_CAXIAK010000149.1:0-4091 GCF_964021665.1 uncultured Acidovorax sp. | reverse complement strand
AGCTTCACGCGCGGCAGCTCGATGGGCGCTGCCAGCAGGTTGGTGATGGCCTCGGCCACGGCCATGCGGCCCGATGCGGGGGCGTTGATGGCGGCCAGCGGTGTGCGCTCGCCCATGCTCATGGCCTCGCCCGCAAAGCCCTTGTAATCGGCCAGCGTCACGGCGCAATCGGCCACGGATACCTGCCAGGGGCCGACCATCTGGTCGCGGTAGCTCAGCCCACCCACCGTGCGGTCACCGATGGTGATGAGGAAGCGCTTGGATGCCACCGTGGGGTGGGCCAGCACGTCGATGACGGCCTTTTGCAGCGGCACGCCGGTCAAGTCCATCGGTGCGAATTCGCGCACCACGGTCTTCACGTCGCGGTGCATCTTGGGCGGCTTGCCCAGCAGCACGTTCATGGGCATGTCCACCGGCAGCTTCTGGTCGTCGGCCGTGGCTGCGGGGTCGTGCAGCACCAGCTGGCGCTCTTCCGTGGCCGTGCCAATCACCGCAAACGGGCAGCGCTCGCGTTCGCAGAAGGCTTTGAACTGTTCCAGCGACTCGGGCGCAATCGCCAGCACGTAGCGCTCTTGCGACTCGTTGCTCCAGATTTCCTTCGGGCTCATGCCAGACTCTTCGAGCTGCACGGCGCGCAGGTCAAAGCGCGCGCCACGGCCTGCGTCGTTGGTCAGCTCGGGGAAGGCGTTGGACAAACCGCCCGCGCCCACGTCATGGATGGCCAGGATGGGGTTGTTGCTGCCCTGCGCCCAGCAGTGGTTGATGACCTCTTGCGCACGGCGCTCGATCTCGGGGTTGCCGCGCTGCACCGAGTCAAAGTCCAGCTCGGCCGCATTGGTGCCGGTGGCCATGGAGCTGGCGGCGCTGCCGCCCATGCCGATGCGCATGCCGGGGCCGCCCAGCTGGATAAGCAGCGAGCCAGCGGGGAATTCGATTTTCTTCGTCAGCTCGGCATCGATCACACCCACACCGCCCGCGATCATGATGGGCTTGTGGTAGCCGCGCTGCACGCCGCCCACGTTCTGCTCGTATTCGCGGAAGTAGCCGTTCAGGTTGGGGCGGCCAAATTCGTTGTTGAACGCCGCGCCGCCGAGAGGCCCTTCGACCATGATCTGCAGCGGGCTGGCAATGTGCTCAGGCTTGCCCACGGTGCTACCCCACAGCTTGGACACGGTAAAGCCCGTGAGGCCCGCCTTGGGCTTGGAGCCGCGCCCCGTGGCGCCTTCGTCGCGAATCTCACCGCCTGCACCCGTGGAGGCGCCGGGGAAGGGAGAGATGGCCGTAGGGTGGTTGTGCGTTTCCACCTTCATCAGCACATGCTGCGTTGCGCTACTTTTTTGATAGCTGCTTGCGCTTGATCCATCAGCGCCAGAGGCCATTTTTGCCACAAATCGCTCGACTTGGTGGCCTTCCATGATCGACGCGTTGTCAGAGTACGCCACCACCGTGTGCTGGGGCGCGAGCTGGTGGGTGTTGCGGATCATGCCGAACAGGCTCTTGTCCTGCGCCACACCGTCGATGGTGAATTCGGCGTTGAAGATCTTGTGGCGGCAGTGTTCGCTGTTCGCTTGGGCGAACATCATCAGTTCCACATCGGTGGGGTTGCGCTTGAGGCCGTTGAAGGCGTTGACGAGGTAGTCGATCTCGTCATCGGCCAAAGCCAAGCCAAAGCGAGTGTTTGCAGCTTCCAGCGCAGCGCGGCCCCCAGCCAGCACGTCCACACGCTCCATGGGCGCGGGCTGCAGCTCGGTGAACAGGGCGGCCGCAGCGCTGCGGTCAGCCACCACCGATTCGGTCATGCGGTCATGCAGCAAGGCGGCGACCTGGCCCAGTTGCTCGGCGGTCAGCTCGGGTGTCTTGCCCAGCAGACCTGTCTTGAGGGTGATGCGGTATTCCGTGATGCGCTCGACACGTCGGATCGCAATGCCGCAGTTGCGGGCAATGTCAGTCGCCTTCGAGGCCCAGGGCGACAAGGTGCCCAGGCGAGGCGTGACCACGATGGCCGCACCATCTAGCGGCCCGGCGTAGGGGTCGCCATAGGTCAACAGGGCCGCCAGCCGCTCTTGTTCGGCAGCCGAAGGCGGCGCATCCGTCACCACCAGGTGAACAAACCGCGCCGCAATGGCGGTGATCTTGGGGTGGATGGCCTCCAAGGCGGGCTGGAGTTGTTGAGCGCGGAAAGAGCTGAGGGCGTTGCCGCCCGCCAGCGTGGTGATGTGCAAGGTCACGGTAGCGGCCTGTTGGGGTGTGAGGGGTGGGGATGCTTCGCAGGCTGGCCAGGGCGGCCGCCATGAAGCCCGCCATTTTACCGGGCATGTGAGGCGCCTACGCGCCACCCAGGGCCCAATGGGATAATTCAGGCCATGACCATCAACATCAAAAGCGCCGAAGACATCGAAGCCATGCGGCACGCCTGCCGTTTGGCCTCGGAAGTGCTGGACTACATCGCCCCCCACATCAAGCCCGGCATCACCACCAAAGAGATCGACCGCCTGGGCGCGGAGTGCATGGCCCAGCAGGGCACCATCTCCGCCACCGTGGGCTACCAGCCCCCAGGCTACCCACCCTACCCTGCGTCGCTGTGCACGTCGGTCAACCACGTGGTGTGCCACGGCATTCCCAACGACAAGCCCCTGAAAAAGGGCGACATCGTGAACGTGGACGTGACCGTCATCACCAAGGACGGCTGGTACGGCGACAACAGCCGCATGTACCTGATTGGCGAGTGCTCGATTGCAGCCAAACGCCTGTCGGCAGTGACTTTTGAAGCCATGTGGCACGGCATCCTGCAGGTCAAGCCAGGCGCCCGGCTCGGAGACATTGGCCACGCCATCCAGAAGTTTGCCGAGGGGCACGGCTTCTCGGTGGTGCGCGAGTTCTGCGGACACGGCATCGGCCAGAAATTCCACGAAGAACCCCAGGTTCTGCACTACGGCCGCCCCGGCACGTTGGAAGAGCTGCAACCCGGCATGGTGTTTACCATCGAGCCCATGATCAACGCAGGCAAACGCGATGTGAAGAACCATGGCAACGACGGCTGGACCATCGTCACCAAGGACCACAGCCTCTCTGCCCAATGGGAACACACCGTGCTGGTCACCCCCACGGGCTACGAGGTCATGACCTTGTCGGCAGGGTCTCCGCCACTGCCTAGTTTTGTGACAGCCACGCGCACCTGAAGTCAGCGGCAAGAGACCTGCGCACGACTTTTGCTTGGCAGTCAGGGCGTGCGCAAACTGAAACCGCGAGCCGGGTCGGCGCACCACTGTCGCACTGTCTGGCTCCGGTTCTTGTCCCTCTTCCTTCCAAGCCCTGCCTCATGACCGAAATCCAGTCGCTGCGTGCCGCCTATCGCCAAGAAAAAGCCGCCGTCATGGGGGGCATGGCAGCCTCTGTAGCCTCCACCCGGGGCATTCACAAAGTGCTGCGCAAGCTGTCTTCCCTGACAGATGGTTTGCTGCACACACTGTGGCAGCGCGCAGAGATGCCTTCTGGCTGTGCGTTGGTGGCGGTGGGCGGATATGGCCGGGCGCAGCTTTTTCCGTTCTCTGACGTGGACGTGCTGCTGTTGCTGCCGGAGAGCACGCAGTTGGACACGGACAGCGCACTGAGCCGGCGCATTGAGGGCTTCATCGGTAGCTGCTGGGACGCGGGGCTGGAAATCGGCTCCAGCGTGCGCACCACCTCAGAATGCCTAGCCGAAAGCGCGGCCGATGTGACGGTTCAAACCTCACTGCTCGAAGCTCGTCTCATCTGCGGGAATGCGGCGCTGTTTGCACACTTCCAGGGCCAGTACCAGGCGCAAATGGATCCCAAGGCCTTCCTGGTCGCCAAGACGCTGGAAATGCGCCAGCGCCACACCAAGTACGACAACACGCCTTACGCGCTGGAACCCAACTGCAAGGAATCACCCGGCGGCTTGCGAGACCTGCAGCTCATTCTGTGGGTTGCCAAGGCTGCAGGATTGGGCGGCAGCTGGAAAGAACTGGCCGCCAGTGGCATGGCCACCCCGTTTGAGGTGCGCCAGATTGAACGCAACGAAGCCCTGCTCTGCCTGATACGGGCGCGCCTGCACCAGGCGGCAGGACGCC
>NZ_CAXIAK010000148.1:0-4268 GCF_964021665.1 uncultured Acidovorax sp. | reverse complement strand
CATGAACCTGCTCGCCGCCTTTTTACCCCCGCGTTGTAGTGCAATCGGGATGAGTGGATGCTCCGGATGCTTGCATGGGCTCGTGCCCATGCAAGCAGCCGGGGCGTTCAATCGCCCGATTTCACTCCAACCCTGCGGGCAAGTGCCTTTTCGGGCGGTCTGCGGCGTTGCGGCGTTTGTGGATAGCAGTGCTATCCACTGCTCACCGCGCCTAGCATCCCATCCCGAAAAGGAGCTCGCGCGGCTGCAAAAAGGCGGCGAGCAGGTTCTGGGACGGCTCGGTGATCGGTGTGCCGACCATTGCCGAGCAGGGCCTGCCCGCCTACGAGCTGGACGGCTGGATTGCCCCCGTGGCCCCTGCCGGCCTGCCCAAGACCGAGCTGGCCCGGCTGTACAACGCCTTCAAGGCAGCGATGGAGATGCCCGAAGCGCGCGATGCGCTCGTCGCCCAGGGCTACGAAATCAAGCTCACCCCGCCCGATGCCGCTGCCGCCTTCTTCCGCAGCGAAGCCGCGCGCATGGCGCAGGTGGTGAAGAACGCCAACGTGAAGCTGGATTGAGCGGTTCCAGGGGCTTAAAGCCTTTTAGGCCTCCAGCGCTTATCTGGAAAGCGCTGGCAGCTATGAAAAAGTGAGCTAGGGGGCCGTTCACCGCAGCAAGGCGGTGGCCTGGCCGCCTTGGCGGCGCAGGCGGAACACGGCCACGGCCTGCACCAGCTCGCGCGCCTGGGTGCTCAGGCTGCCGGCTGCGGCGGCGCTTTCTTCCACCAGGGCGGCGTTTTGCTGCGTGGCTTCGTCCATGCGCACGATGGCCTGGGTCACGTTCAGCATGTCGTTGGTCTGGCTGCTGCTGGCGTGGCTGATTTCCTGCATCAGCTCGCTCACGCTGCGAATGGACGACACCACCTCGGCCATGGTGCCACCGGCGTTGTGGGCCAGCTCGGAGCCTGCCTGCACCCGCTCCACACTGGCCTGGATCAGGGTCTTGATCTCTTGCGCGGCGCCCGCGCTGCGCGTGGCCAGGTTGCGCACCTCGCTGGCCACCACGGCAAAGCCCCGGCCTTGCTCGCCCGCACGGGCAGCCTCCACGGCCGCGTTCAGTGCGAGGATGTTGGTCTGGAAGGCAATCGAATCGATCACGCCGGTGATGTCGGCAATGCGGCGCGAGCTGTCTTGAATGCCTTGCACCACCTGCACCATCTGCTCCACCACCGCGCCGCCGCGCTCTGCCACGGCCGAGCCATTGCGGGCCAGGTCGCTGGCGCGCTGGGCCGTGGCGGCGTTTTGCTGCACCGTGGTCTGCAGTTGCTGCATGGAGGCTGCGGTTTCGTCCAGCGAGCTGGCCTGCTGCTCTGTGCGTGCGCTCAGGTCGGCATTGCCCTGTGCAATCTCTGCGCTGGCGCTGGCCACGCTTTCGGCGCTGCTGCGCACGCCCGAGACCACGTTCTTCAGGTTGTCCTGCATGGCCTTGAGGGCCTGCAGCAGCCGGGCGGGCTCGTCCTGCCCGTCCAGCGGAATGTCCGAGGTCAGGTCGCCCGCCGCCACCTTGTGCGCAACGGATACCGCCTCGCGCAGTGGCCGCACCACCGATCGCGTCAGCACCAGCCCGGCCAGCACGCCCAGGCCCGTGACCAGGCCCAGCGCCACCAGGCTGCTGACCAGCGCGTTGCGCGCATCCTGCGCGGCTGCCTGGGCAATGGCGGCGCTGCTGGCGGCCACCTGTTCGCTCAGCGCCGTGAGCAGCTTGGCCGGGCCCTGGTCGATGTCGGCCACGTCGGCATCGCCCGCTGCGGGCACAAAGCCGAGCGACTGGAAAACCTCAAACCCCTTGCGATAGCCCTGTGCCATCTGCGCGTGGGCGTCGGTGAACTTCTGCAGCGCGGCACGTTCGTTGGCGTCGCTCAGTTGCGGCTCCAGCGCACGGGCGGCGTCGGCCACGCGCTTTTCGCTGGCCTGGAAGGCAGCCCAGTGCAGTTCGCGCTTGCGCGAGTCTTCACCGCGAAGCAGGGTGTTCTTCCACTCCAGCACCTGGGTTTTGAACTCGCTTTCCATGCGGCTCACGGCGCGCTCTTGCGCCACGCGTTGCAGCACGGTGCTGTCGTAGGTGCCCAGCGTGCGGTACAGCGTGGCAATGCCGAACAGCGCTGCGCCCAGCAGCAGGGCCAGCACCAGGCCCAGGGCCGTGGCCATGCGTGCACCGATGGAGTGGTTGGACAGTGTCATGGGTCAACTCTCTGAATCAATGGGGCGCTTGCCCCGGTATCGCGCGGCCTGCAGCTCAGGGCAGGGCCATCAAGCCTTGAGCTTGAGCAGGTACACCATCACGCGGGCGGTGGTCAGGTCCAGCTCCAAGAATTCGCTCAGGTCCTTGCCCGACAGCCACGAGGCTTCCCAGCGGTTTTGCTTGAGGGTTTGCTGCCAGCTTTCGTGGTGCGTGGCCTGCTCCACGGCGGCCAGCAGCTCGGCGGTGCGGGCGGGGCTCACGTCCTTGCCGGTGAACACGCCGCGCCAGTTGGCCATCACCGCGTCAATGCCCTGGTCCTTGAAGGCGGGGATGCCAAAGGCATTGCGCCGGGCCGATACGCCCACAGCCCGCAGCTTGCCCGCGGCCAGCGCGTCGCTGAATTCGCTGTAGCCCGACAGGCCCACGGCTGCGTCGCCTTTGAGCAGCGAAGCCACCACCTCGGGCCCGCTGGCAAAGGGGCGGTACACCAGCGCCTCGGGCTTGGCCTTGGCCGCCCGGGCCAGCACGCCGGCGTAGATGTGGTCCACGCCCCCGGCTGAGCCACCGGCCACCGGCAGGGCGGCCAGGTCGGTGCGCATGGCATTGGCCAGGTCCTTGCCGGTCTTGATGGAGGAGGCGGCGGGCACGGCGGCGATGAGGTAGTCGCTGGTCAGGCGGGCCAGGGGCTGGATGTGGCCCATGTCCACCGCAGGCTTTTGCAGGGCCACGGCGCCCACCATCACCATGCCGCCCATCAGCAGGGTGTTGGCATCGCTGCCGTATTTTTCCGCGTACTTGGCCAGGCCAATGGTGCCGCCCTTGCCACCGATGTTTTCATATTCCACCTGGTCTGCCGCGCCCACAGCCTTGAGGGCGGCGCCCAGCGCACGGCCCGTCTGGTCCCAGCCGCCGCCAGGGTTGGCGGGAATGACGATGCGCAGCGTGCCCGCCACCTTGGCCGCCTTGGCGGCAGGCGCGGCTGCGCGAGCGGCAGTGGCTTGCGCCAGGGCTGCGGGTGCCAGCGAGGTCAACATGGAGGCCAAAGCGGCGCTGCGGGCGAGGATCTGTCTGCGTTGCATGTGAAATAAACCTTCGGTGAGGGTGGGGTGTGAATGCCGCGCCGGGCGCCATCAACACGAGTCATGGGGAGGGGGCGGGCACGGTGCGCTGCATTCTGTCTGCCAACGATGACAGCTCAAGCCCTTGCCAGGTCATGCGGTGGCCACACCGAACGCCTGGATGTTTTTGTAGTGCCGGTAATGCTGACTTGCAAAACTGTCAATTGGCTGTCCTGCGGATTAGGGTATGCCCTGAATCCGAAGCGTCTCGACTTGCACTGCCACGGTGCGTTGCGGGGCGCTGCCGGGCCATGAAATGCTGCGCTTGCGCGCAGGGCTGGCGCCAGTCTTGAAGTGTTTTGCTATGAAAATAATAGCTGCTGGCGCTTATCTATAAAGCACTGGGATGCATTTCTGCTCCAAGCAGGTGGTGGTGCTGGGGGCGCCAGCGCCAGGCACAAAAAAGCCCACCGGCCTGTGCAAGGGCGGTGGGCTGTAGAGGCTGTGCCGGGGCAGCCCGTGGCTGCTCTCAAAGGGCTGTTACAGCGAATCGATGAAGCTGCGCAGCTTGTCCGAGCGCGAGGGGTGCTTGAGCTTGCGCAGCGCCTTGGCTTCTATTTGGCGAATGCGCTCACGGGTCACGTCGAACTGCTTGCCCACTTCTTCCAGGGTGTGGTCGCTGGTCATTTCGATACCAAAGCGCATGCGCAGCACCTTGGCTTCGCGGGGGGTCAGGCCATCAAGGATGTCCTTGACCACATCGCGCAGGCCGGCCTGCATGGCGGCTTCGATAGGCGCTGTGTTGGCACCGTCCTCGATGAAGTCGCCCAGGTGGCTGTCGTCGTCGTCCCCGATCGGTGTTTCCATGGAGATCGGCTCCTTGGCGATCTTCATGATCTTGCGGATCTTGTCCTCGGGGATTTCCATCTTCGCCGCCAGGATGGACGCATCGGGCTCGAAGCCAAACTCTTGCAAGTGCTGGCGGCT
>NZ_CAXIAK010000147.1:0-4471 GCF_964021665.1 uncultured Acidovorax sp. | reverse complement strand
GAGCGCATGCTGCGCATCCATTTTCTTCAGCACTGGTTCAACCTGGCCGATCTGGCGTGCGAGGAGGCTCTGTATGACAGTGCCAGTCTGCGCCGCTTTGTGGGGATTGACCTGGGCCGCGAACGCGTGCCCGACGCCACCACGCTGCTGAAGTTTCGCAAACTGCTCAATGAGCAAAAACTGGGTGAAGCCCTGTTTGCCAAGGTAGGCCAGCAATTGCAGGAGCGCGGCTTCAAGGTCAACACCGGCACCATCGTGGATGCCACCATCATCGCCGCGCCCAGTTCTACCAAGAACGCCGACAAGGCGCGTGACCCCGACATGCACCAGACCCGCAAAGGCCAGCAATGGTATTTCGGCATGAAGCTGCACATTGGGGTGGACAGCCAAAGCGGGCTGGCGCACAGCGCTGTGGTGACGGCGGCCAACGTGCACGACAAACACCCACTGCCCGATCTGCTGCATGGCAATGAGCGACGCGTGTACGGCGACTCGGCCTATGCCAGCCAGAAAACACTGATAGCGAGCAAAGCCCCCAGGGCCAAGGACTTCACCAACCAGCGCACCCGCCGTGCGGGCGAGGTGGACGAAGTTCAGCGGGCCAAGAACCGCAACAAGTCACGGGTGCGCGCTCGGGTCGAGCATGTCTTTGCGGTGGTAAAGCGCCTGTGGGGATTCACCAAGGTGCGCTATCGCGGGCTGCAAAAGAACGCCACGCGTGCGTTCACGGCCTTGGCGCTGGCCAACATCTACCTTGCCCGAGGGCGCCTGCAGGGACAGGTGCGCCCGTAAGGGTGGAAATCGGGCCTCAAGGCCCTGCGAACGGCCCAAATGGGCGGCGCAAGAGGCCACAAAATCCAAAAAATGGCGTCTTCCGCGTTCGCGCGGGAAATTTCGAGGGCTTGTTCAGCGTAGCCTTAGTGCGCGACTTGCGGCCGGGCTTTGTAGAACTGGAGCGGGGCTTCTGGCACCTGGTTCAGCACCTGGCGCTTGATCTTGCCCACCACGTGCATTTCACAGGGCTTGCAGTCAAAACGCAAGGTCAGCTTTTCCTTGCCATTGATCAACATCAAGGGTTCGGCCTTGATGGTGCCCTGCACGCCGGTCACGCCCTTGGCCTGCTTGGGGCACAGGCTCATGGAAAAGCGCACGCAGTGCTTGGTGATCATGAGGCTGACTTCGCCTTCCTCCTCGTGCGCCTCGTAGGCTGCAGCGATCACCTTCACGCCGTGGCGCACGTAGAAGTCGTGGGCCTTATGGTTGAACACGTTGCCGAGGAACGAGAGCGTGTCTTCGGGGTAGGGCACAGGGGGCTCCACCGGTGTCGCGCGTGGCAGGCGGGCAAAGTTGCGGGCGCGGTTGGCTTCCAGATCGGCCACCGCATCGCGGCGCAGGGCGTTGAGCACTGACGCGGGCACAAACCAGGGCTGTGACAACTGCAGCGCAATGTCATGCACCGCAAACACCGTTGCGCCAAAGCGGCCCAGCTGCTCGCGCAGGCTGGCTTCGGCCTTGGTGGCATCGGTGGCGGGTTGATGCGGCTGCTGTACCTCGGCACACCCCGCGTTGCCGTCTTCGTCGGTCAGCATCAGGCTGAAGCCGCTGGGCGTTTCGCTCAGGTGCGCCCACAGGCCGATGCGGCGGTCGCTGGATTTTTTCTCGAGCGTGCGCACCCAGTCCATGTCGCGGTTGCGGTTGATCTCGGTGCCCTTGCGCAGGTCCTTGAAGCCTTCCATCGGGTCCTTGGGGTACACGCGCCACTGGCCTACGCTGCGTGCCGACACGGGCTCGGCCACGTTGATGGCCATGCCCACCAGCTCCTTGTGCAGGTCGTAGTAGCACAGCCCATCGCCGTTGTGCAGCACGGTGGCGGGGTCGCTCACTTCCAGCTCCACAAAATCGGGGCCCACCTTGGTCACCCAGCCGATGGCCTGGCCAGGGTTCTTGGGGGTGTCGAAGGCGCCGATATCTTCCTTGCGGCCGGTGACGAAGTAGTCGGTGAACTCGCGGTTGAAGTTTTGCACCGGGTCGGGCGTGAAGGTGAAAGTGGTGCGCCCGCTGGACGAGCGCGACAGCGGTCGGCCCTGGGCCTCGCGCTCTTCGATGATTTCGTCGAGCAAGGTGCGGTAGTAGGCCGTGATGTTCTTCACATAGCCCATGTCTTTGTAGCGGCCCTCAATCTTGAAGCTGCGCACGCCGGCGTCGATGAGGGCGCGCAAGTTATCGCTCTGGTTGTTGTCCTTCATGCTCAGCACGTGCTTGTCGTGCGCAATGATGCGGCCCTGCGCGTCGGTCACCTGATAGGGCAGGCGGCAGGCCTGGCTGCAGTCGCCGCGGTTGGCGCTGCGGCCCGTTTGCGCATGGCTGATGTTGCACTGGCCGCTGTAGGCCACGCAGAGCGCGCCGTGGATGAAGAACTCGATGTTGGCGCGGCCGGGCGCATCCACCGGGCCCAGCGCTTTGTGGACTGCCGCAATCTGCTGCACCGTCAGCTCGCGTGCCAGCACGATTTGCGACAGGCCTGCGTCCTGCAGAAAACGGGCCTTCTCCGGCGTGCGGATGTCGGTCTGGGTGCTGGCGTGCAGTTGGATGGGGGGCAGGTCGATTTCGAGCAGGCCCATGTCCTGGATGATGAGCGCGTCCGCGCCCGCCTCGTACACCTGCCAGGCCATCTGGCGCGCGGCCTCCAGCTCATCGTCGCGCAGGATGGTGTTGAGCGTGATGAAAATGCGGCTGTTGAAGCGGTGGGCGTGCTTCACCAGGCGCTCAATGTCTCGGATGTCATTGCCCGCGCTGGCCCGCGCGCCAAAGGCCGGGCCGCCGATGTAGACGGCATCGGCGCCGTGGTTGATGGCTTCGATGCCAATGTCTGTGTCGCGCGCAGGCGATAGCAGTTCGAGCTGGTGGGGAAGTAGGGACATGTCTCAATTATCGTTCTCGGTAGAAAAGCGCATCTCAGACGCTGCTTTAAACGCCTCGTCAATATGCGCAATCTTGAAGTGGACTAATATGTGAACATAGCATCTGTCCCCCACAAGAGTTGGGCTTGCTAACATGCTGGTCGCTCAGTCGGGCGTTCAGAGTGCGAAAACCCAAGTCAATCAATTTTGGAGATCGTTTCGTGTCTTTTGTTTTTCCTGTATTTCATCAAAACATGCTTCGTTTAGTTTCTCTTCCCCTCGGAGCTGCGGCTGCCTGTGCAGTTATCGCTGGAACGGCACATGCTCAAGACGTTCAAGTTGTAAAAATCGCGCATGCTGGCCCGGTGTCAGGTGGGATTGCCCACATTGGAAAAGATACTGAAAACGGGGTTCGCTTGGCCGTTGAGGATCTGAATGCTCAAGCGTTGGTCATTGGTGGAAAGAAGATCAAATTTGAACTCGCGGCAGAAGACGATGCCGGAGACCCACGGCAAGCTACTGCAGTTGCGCAGAAATTGTGTGATCAAAAAGTAGCTGGTGTGGTGGGGCACCTGCAGTCTGGAACTTCGATTCCAGCTTCAGCTGTCTATGCCAAATGCGACATGCCTCACATCACGGCGTCTGCGTCCAATCCAGACTTAACAAAGCCTGGACACAAGACAACGTTCCGACTGATTGCCAACGACAACGCTCTGGGTGCTGCGTTGGCGTTGTTCGGTGCTGACCACCTCAAAATTAAAACAGTGGCGATCATTGATGATCGCACTGCTTACGGGCAGGGTGTCGCGTCAGTTTTTAAAGCTACAGCGCTACAAAAAGGCGTCAAGGTTGTCGGTGAAGAATTCACCAACGACAAGGCCACAGACTTCATGGCTATCTTGACTTCTATCAAGAACAAAAAGCCTGATGCCATCTTTTACGGTGGATTGGATGCTCAAGCTGGGCCTATGTTGCGTCAAATGGAGCAGCTGGGGTTGTCTGGCGTGAAGTATTTCGGAGGTGATGCTCTGTGCACTGAAAAGCTACCCGAGCTGGCAAGTAAAACTCAAGCGCTCAAGAACGTCACATGCGCTACGGGTGGTGCTTCCGTAGACAAAATGCAAGGTGGGGCTGATTGGAAAAAACGCTACGACGCTAAGTTCCCTGGTCAATTCCAGATCTACAGTCCATACGCTTACGACGCTACGATGGTGTTGGCGGATGCGATGAAGCGCGCTAACTCTGTTGATCCCAGGGTTTTCAACGCGTTCATCTCGAAAACGGAATACAAGGGTGTTACAGCTAACATTGCTTTCACATCCAAGGGGGAGTTGACTACCCCGGCGGTCACTTTGTATACATACAAAGATGGTCGTCGCGTCGCTCTTAACTGATCTCTCACCCTGAGTGGCTATCTAGCACTGGCTCAGGTAGCCGCTTAATGTAGTCGCAGCGGATCACTCAAGCTGTATGTCGTCTGTTTGGTGAATGGCTGCGAAATCTCTGCTATGATCGAGGGCTTCGCTGCACAGAGGGCATGTTTCTAGGTGCGGCGGGGTTGGTTGAAGAAG
>NZ_CAXIAK010000146.1:0-4733 GCF_964021665.1 uncultured Acidovorax sp. | reverse complement strand
GGGGTGCAAGGGGAAAGGCCCTACCTCGAAAAGGCGAAAAGGCCTCCCGGCCGGCCCCCCAGAGGACACCCGCATGCTCTCCCTGTTCCAGCGAAAACGGCCCCCGGTCGCTGCCCCGTCGCCAGCGCCCGCCACCGACCTCCCGAAAGGGTTGCTGCGGCCCGAATCGGCCGCATCGCTGCTGGCAACACCGCGCCGGCAGAAGCTGCTGGAACACATCTGGCAGCGCACGTCGCTGTCGCGGCGGCAGTTCGCCACCCTATACCGCACGCCGCTGGAGCACTACGCCGAGTTGGTCCAACAATTCCCCGCATCGGAAAGCCATCACCACGCTTACCCCGGCGGCATGCTGGATCACGGGTTGGAGATCGTCGCCTATGCGCTCAAGCTGCGGCAGTCCCATCTGCTGCCCATTGGCGCCAGTCCCGAAGACCAGGCGGCGCAGTCTGAAGCCTGGACTGCCGCAGTCGCTTATGCCGCGCTGCTGCACGACATCGGCAAGATCGCCGTCGATCTGCACGTCGAACTGGCCGACGGCTCGCTGTGGCACCCCTGGCACGGCCCGCTGCACCAGCCATACCGCTTCCGCTACCGCGACGATCGAGAATATCGGCTCCACAGCGCTGCGACAGGTTTGCTCTACCGCCAACTCCTCGACCGTGATGCCCTGGACTGGCTCAGTGGCTATCCCGACCTGTGGGGACCGCTGCTCTACGTCCTGGCCGGCCAGTACGAGCACGCCGGCGTGCTGGGCGAACTTGTCGTACAGGCCGACCGCGCTTCCGTGGCCCAAGAGTTGGGAGGCGATCCCGCGCGCGCTATGGCCGCCCCCAAGCACGCGCTGCAACGCAAGCTGCTGGACGGGTTGCGCTACCTGCTCAAGGAAGAGTTGAAGCTGAACCAGCCCGAAGCCTCCGATGGCTGGCTCACCGAGGACGCCTTGTGGCTGGTGAGCAAGACGGTTTCGGACAAGCTACGTGCGCACCTGCTGTCAGAGGGCATCGATGGCATCCCTACGAACAACACTGCGGTGTTCAACGTGCTTCAGGACCACGGCATATTGCAGCCGACGTCGGACGGGAAGGCGGTCTGGCGCGCGACCGTGACCAGTGCGACCGGCTGGTCCCACTCATTTACCCTGCTGCGTCTAGCTCCCGCGCTGATCTGGGAAGCTGGCGAACGGCCAGCATCGTTTACCGGCACGGTGGCAATCGACGCTGCGGCAATCGAGAAGGATGCTGGCTCGGAGGCTGCCCCGCCTATGACTGCCGCGAAGCCTGTCTTGGAAGAACAGACGACGCCACCTTGGGAAGGCAGCAGCCCCGCTAACTTGGCTTCACCGCCCGCAGTTCAGCCCCTGCCTGACGTCATGGAAGACATGCTGGCGATGGTGGGCTCCGGACACCTCCTTGCGACGCGACAGGATGCAGAGCCCGTCCCGGCCTTCGCAACGAGTTCGCTGGTACTGCCTGTGCCAGCGTCTAAATCTTCGGCATCGACACAGCAGCCTTCGGGCGAGCACTTCATGGGCTGGCTTAGGCATGGCTTGCAGAGCCGAAAGCTGATTCTCAACGATGCCAAGGCACTGGTGCATACCGTGGACGACACGGTGTTCCTGGTAAGCCCTGGGGTGTTTCAGCGCTATGTCCAGGAGCATCCTCAAGTTCCAGCACTCGCCAAGCAGGATGCCGTTGTCGACTGGCAATGGGTCCAGAAGCGCTTCGAGAAGCTGCAGGTCCATCGCAAGCAGCCCAGCAGCTTAAACATCTGGACCTGCGAGGTCACCGGCCCGCGCAAGTCGCGCAAGCTGCATGGCTACTTACTCGATGACCCTGGCCAACTGTTCGATGAGCGGCCACCGAACAATCCCTACTTGAAACTGGCATAGGTGCTAGATACGGGCCCATAGAGGCACTGGTTGCCTGCCGTGCGCGTAGCATGGATCAACCTCTCTGCTTCATAGAAACGAACGTTGGACACGGTTACGCCGCCGAGGCTGGCGACGTCGCCAACAATTGGCACACGTTCCGTGGCAAAAGGCTTGGCGACCACCGTCGTCGGGGTGGCTGTTCGTACAGATCGTTGTTTCATCATCGTCTCGGCGTGGATCATGTACTGCAGCAAGCACGCCTGCAGCCTCTAGAGTCGAAGAAGTCGACTCGTCTCAAAGGGCCCCTCGTCGTTTCGTGTGGAAACCAACGGCGACAATCGGTGGTGGTCGTAGCGCCGTGTGGGCATGTGGGCAAGTCGCAGAGCGGCTTGTCCACATGCCCATGCGGCCTTGTAGTGCATGAACTGGAGGCTGTCTCGTGAGCGTTGGAGTTGAAACGCTGTTTGCCAGCGCGTTGGGTTTGGTTGCGCCGTGGGAGGTGGCCAAGGTGGATCTGGACACAGCCAAGCGGCGCATAGACTTTGAGGTGCGCTGCAACGCCAAGTTGCTCAGTTGCCCGCACTGCAACACCCCGGCGCAAGGCATCCATGACCGCCTTCGCCGCTCGTGGCGACACCTTGATTTTTTCCAGTTCGAAGCCTGGCTGCACGCCGATGTGCCGCGGGTGGCCTGCACTGGCTGCGGCAAGACCACGCAGGTGGGTGTGCCCTGGGCTCGCGAAGGCTCTGGCTTTACGGCGCTGTTTGAAGCCTTGGCGTTGTCGCTGTGCCGTGAGCTGCCGGTGCGGCAAGCCGCTGCACTGCTGCGTTGTGCCGACAAGCCCCTGTGGCGGCGCATTGAGTACTATGTTCAACAGGCCCGCGCAATCGACGACATGAGCGAGGTACGTACCGTGGGCATCGACGAGACAAGCCTGCGGCGTGGGCAGCACTACATCACTGTCGTGCACGATCTGGCTGCCAAGCGCCTGCTGTTTGCCACCGAAGGGCGCAGCCACCACTCCGTGTTGGACTTTGCCCAAGACCTCAAGGCCCATGGCGGCGATCCGGCTGTCGTGCATCACGTCTGTCAGGACATGAGTACTGCCTACACCAAGGGGGTGGGCTTGGCGCTGCCGGCAGCTGCCATCAGCTACGACCGCTTCCATGTCGTCAAGATGGCCATCGAGGCCATGGACGAAGTGCGACGAACCGAATGGCCCGATCAGCCCCATGCCGTGCACGCGGCCTTGGGCGGCACGGACCGCAAAGTGCTCAAGGGCCTGATGTGGGGCATGCGCAAGAACCCACCTGCCTGGAGCGGCCAACAGATCAGCGCCATGCACTGGCTGCAGCACTCCACGCTGAAATCTGCGCGGGCGTGGCGCCTGAAGATGGCCCTGCGCGAGGTCTATGGCGCAGCGCTCAAGCACAACGACCCCAGGCAGGCTCAGGCAGATCTGAGCGCCTGGTTGAGCTGGGCCACACGCTCGCGGCTGGAGCCCTTCAAGAAACTGGCCAAGACCTTGAAGACCCACTTCGCTGGCGTGATCAGCGGCATGCTGGACAACCGATCCAATGCCTTCGTCGAAGCCATGAACGGCCTGTTGCAGCAGGCCAAACGCGCCGCACGAGGCTTCCGAACGGCAGGCAACTTCATCGCCGTCGCATACCTTCGCATGTCCAAGCTGGCCCATCTGCCTGATCACCCATTCACCCCAGCCTCAGCAAAATGAAGCCGGGCGGTTCCACACAAAACGGCATAGAGCCTCTCAAAGCCGGGGGGTGCTGGTGGACAACAGCAAATCGAGGCGGTGTTCGACCAGCACCGCCTCGATGCTGCGCGGCGGCTGACCGGTCATCTGCTCGATGACACCGTCGGAGAACGGCGCCAGCCCGCGTTTGGACACCTCTTCGATGATCAGCGCCTCTCGCACCGTGGATTTCGGAAAGCCCGAGACCTGCAGATGCAGCGCCAGGGCTTCCTCACTGACGGGCACCAGGTCGATGCTGGCTCCGAAGATGATATTGATGCTGTTCACCAGCGCCTCGGCGGTGAGAGCCTGCGGGCCGGTGATCGCCAGCTCTCCGGGCGGAACAGGGTCCGCCCGCAGTACCGCCGCAGCGGTGCGCGCCACGTCCTCGCCCGCCACGTAAGGCAGTCTGCCTTGCGGCGCTGAGCAAAACCATTTCCCGCACCGAAGCGCCAGGATGATCCGCGGAAACAATCGCTCCATAGGCCAACTCACCCGCAAGACTGACAAGGCTAGGTTGCGAGCCTCGCATGACGGTTGGAGAGGTGTCACAGCGCAGCGGCCTGCCCGTATCCACGATCCACTTCTACGAGTCCAAGGGCCTGATCCAGAGCGAACGCACGTCCGGAAATCAGCGGAGATACTCGCCCGCTATCTTGAGGTATCTGGCCATCGTCAAAGTCGCGCAGCGGGCCGGACTATCGCTGGACGAAGTGCTCGACGCTCTCGGGCAGTATCAGCCGGGCGTTCATCTGACTGCTGCGCATTGGCGCCGTGTGGCGTCTAGGTGGCGTGAAGACCTTGACGACCGCATTACGCAGTTGATGCGGCTGCGGGACGAACTCGGGGGATGTATCGGGTGCGGTTGTCTCTCTCTCAAAGAGTGCCCGTTGCGTAATCCGGGCGACATACTCGCAGGCCAGGGGCCCGGTGCGCGTATCCTTGAGCGAGAATAGGCGGGACTTGTGAGATTGACAGTCGACTGAGTGGATCGCGCCGGCAGGGTCGACGTAGGGCGATGTATCCGCTACGCCGACCGCCGCAGTTCACGTCGTCTAAGTCGGCCGTGAGATTGCTGAAAATTCATTCGGCATTTTTGTGCAGCGAACA
>NZ_CAXIAK010000145.1:0-4752 GCF_964021665.1 uncultured Acidovorax sp. | reverse complement strand
GGCGAAGCAAAGAAAAGTGCCTCGCCCGCCGGGGCGAACACCCGGCTCCCGCCCTTGGCAAAGGCATGCAGCCAAAAGAATGGCGACAAATCAAGACACTATCAAATTAGTAGCTGCAAGCGCTTATCTAGTAAGCGCTAGAGCTATAAAACACATCAAAACCCAGAGGCCTGTTCCATGAGCCTCTCCACCCCCTTCATCCACCGCCCCATCGCCACCATGCTCCTCACCCTGGGCCTGGCCCTGGTGGGCGCGGTGTCGTACTTCCTCCTGCCCGTCGCCCCACTGCCCCAGGTCGATTACCCCACCATCTCCGTCAGCGCCAGCCTGCCCGGCGCCAGCCCCGACACCGTGGCCGCTACCGTCGCCACGCCGCTGGAGCGGGCGCTGGGCTCCATTGCCGGGGTCAACGAAATCACCTCGCGCTCCATCCTGGGCAGCACTAGCATCACCCTGCAGTTTGATCTGAGCCGTGACGTGGACAGCGCCGCGCGCGATGTGCAGGCGGCCATCAACGCGGCACGCTCGCTGCTGCCCACGGGCATGCCCAGCAACCCGACCTACCGCAAGGTCAACCCGGCCGATTCGCCCATCATGATCCTGGCGCTCACGTCCAGCTCGCTCACGCGCGGGCAGATGTACGACGCGGCTTCCACCGTGTTGGCGCAGAAGCTCTCGCAGGTCGAAGGCGTGGGGCAGGCCACCGTGAGCGGCGGGGCGCTGCCTGCGGTTCGCGTGTCGCTCGACCCGGTGCGGCTGGCGGCCAATGGCGTGTCGCTGGAGCAGGTGCGCAGCGCCATCAGCACCACCAACGCCAACCGCCCCCTGGGCGCGGTGGAGCGTGAGGACCACTACTGGCAAATTGCCGCCAACGACCAGGCCCGCGTGGCGGCTGACTACGCGCCGCTGGTGCTGCGCTGGAAGGACGGCAACGCCATCCGCCTGTCCGACGTGGCCGAGGTGACCGATTCGGTGCAGGACGTGCGCAACTTTGGTGTGGCCAATGGCAAGCCCGCCATCTTGCTGCAGGTGTTCAAGCAGCCGGGCGCCAACATTCTGGAGGCCGTGGACCGGGTGCGTTCCCTGCTGCCGCAATTGCAGGCGTCTATCCCGGCGGCCATCGACATTGAAATCGTTTCAGACCGCACGCCCACGCTGCGCGCTTCGGTCAAAGAGGTGGAGAACGCGCTCGTCATCGCTGTGGCGCTGGTGATCCTGGTGGTGTTCCTGTTCCTGCGCAACGGGCGCGCCACGCTCATCCCGGCGGTGGCCGTGCCGGTGTCGCTGGCCGGCACGTTCGGGGTGATGTACCTGGCGGGCTACACGCTCGACAACCTGTCGCTCATGGCGCTGACCATTGCCACCGGCTTTGTGGTGGACGATGCCATCGTGGTGCTCGAAAACATCATGCGCCACATGGAGCGGGGCAAGTCGGCGCTGCAGGCGTCGCTGGATGGCGCACGCGAGATCGGTTTCACGGTCGTCTCCATGAGCATCTCGCTCATCGCCGTGTTCGTGCCCATTCTGTTCATGGGCGGCATCGTGGGGCGGTTCTTTCGCGAATTTGCCATCGTCATGTCGGCGGCCATTCTGGTGTCGCTGGTGATTTCGCTCACCACCACACCCATGATGTGCGCGGCCTTGCTCAAGCACCCAGCACCTGCGCAGGCGCCGCGCACGCTCTGGTGGGCGCGGTTTTCGCGGTGGGTGGATGGCTGGCAGACCCGTGGTTTGCGGGCATACCGTCACAGCCTGGCCTGGTGCCTGCGCCACCAGCCCGTCGTGCTGCTGGTGCTGGCCGGTGTGGTGGGGCTCAACGTGTACCTCTACACCGCCATCGACAAGGGCTTCATGCCCGAGCAGGACACGGGCCGCATCTCAGGCTTCATCCGGGCCGACCAGGCCACGTCGTACCAGGCCATGGAGCAGCGTCTGCAGCGCTTTTTGGCCATCGTGCAGGCCGACCCGGCGGTGGAATATGTCACCGGCACCACGGGTGGCTGGCAGCGCAACGCGGCGGCAATGTTCATGACGCTCAAGCGCGGGCCGGGGCAGGAGTCGTCTGAGGTGGTCATCGCACGGCTGCGCGAGCAACTCAAGAACGAGCCGGGCGCGCGCCTGTTCATGTCGCCGCAGCGTGACATCCGCATCGGCGGGCGGCAAAGTGGCGCGTCTTTCGACTTCACGCTGCAGGCCGACGATATTGCCGAGCTGCGCACTTGGGAGCCGCGCATCCGCCAAGCGCTTTCTCAACTGCCGGAGCTGGAAGACGTGAACAGCGACGTGGCCGACTACGGCTTGCAGACCACGCTGGTGATTGACCGCGACGCCGCCACGCGCCTGGGCCTCACCATGGCGCAGATCGACGCCACCTTGAACGACGCCTTTGGCCAGCGCCAGGTGGGCGTCATCTACAACCCCCTCAACCAGTACCGCGTGGTGATGGAGGCCGCGCCGCAATACCTGCAAAGCCCCGAGACGCTGCGCGGCTTCTTCTTTGTGAACAACGTGGGCCAGCAGGTGCCGCTCACCGCGTTTGCACGCATCACCACCACCAACACGCCGCTGTCCGTCAACCACGAGCGCGGCACGCCGGCCAGCACCATCAGCTTCAGTCTGGCGCCGGGCGTGTCGTTGTCGCAGGCGGCCGATGCCGTGAACAACGCCGTGGCCGAGTTGGGTGTGCCCGTGGGCATTCGCGGCAGCTTCAGCGGCACGGCGGGGGCGTTCCAGTCCGCCCTGGCGGGGCAGCCGCTGCTCATCCTGGCGGCCATCATCACCATCTACCTGGTGCTGGGCATCCTGTATGAAAACCTGGTGCACCCCATCACCATCCTCTCAACGCTGCCCTCGGCCGGGGTGGGGGCGCTGCTGGCACTGATGTGGTTCAAGACGGAGTTCTCGCTCATCGCGCTCATTGGGGTCATCTTGCTGATCGGCATCGTCAAGAAGAACGCGATCATGATGATCGACTTCGCCCTGGCGCGGCAGCGCGATGGCTACGCTACCGCGGCGCAATCCATCTACCGCGCCTGCAGCCTGCGCCTGCGTCCCATCCTCATGACCACCATGGCCGCCATCTTTGGTGCGCTGCCCCTGGCGCTGAACCGTGCGGACGGGGCCGAGCTGCGCCAACCCCTCGGTATTGCCGTGGTGGGCGGGTTGCTGGTGAGCCAGCTGCTCACGCTCTACACCACGCCCGTGGTTTATGTCGCGCTGGACCGCTTGCGCCTGCGAGTGCTGCGCGCTGTGTGCCGCCTGCGGGGGCGTGTGCCCCAGGTCGCCCATGGCCCCGCGGCCCCAGCCCTCGAAGGAAACGACTGATGTCTGCCATGCCACTATCCCTTGCGTTGACGATCCGTTCTTGTCAGCCTGCCACTCAGCGCCTGCTGCCCGCCTTGCTGGTAGCTGCCGGGTTGGTGGCATGCAGCACCCCGCCGGTGTACGAACGCCCCGCACAGCCCGTGCCCGCCCATTACAAGCAAGCCTTGGCCGCCACGGCGGGGGGTGTTTGGCAGCCTGCGCAGGCGGGCCAAATCGCCGCTGAAGCCCCCGCCGCGTGGTGGACGCTGTACGGCGATGCCACGCTCAACGCCCTGCAAGAGCAGGCCGCCAGCGGCAACCAGAACATCGCGTTGTCTCTGGCCCGCCTGCGCGCGGCCCAGGCAGTCGTGGCCAGCAGCCGCGCCAGCCTGGGACCCACGCTGGGCACCACAGCCAGCGCTTCGCGCGCACGCAGCGGCAGCCAGGCGGCAGACGGCAGCAGCAATACGCGCACCAGCAGCAGTTATTCGCTGGGCCTGAACGCGAGCTGGGAGCTGGATCTGTGGGGCCGCCTTGCTGGCACAGTGGATGCTGCCCAGGCCACCGCCCAGGCCAGTGCGGACGACCTGGCCGCTGCCCGCCTGTCGGTGCAGGCCAGCGTGGCGCAAACCTTTTTTTCGCTGCGTGCGGCAGAGGCCAACGCGCAAATTCTGCGCGAGACGCTGCAGGCCTACGAGCGCAGCTGGGAGCTGACGCGCAACCGCCAGCAAGCGGGCGTGGCCTCGGTGGCCGATGTGGCGCAGGCCGAATCGCAATACAAGTCCACCCAGGTGCAATTGCTGGAGGCAGAAACCACCCGCACCCAGCTGGAAAACGCCCTGGCTGCGCTGCTGGGCCAGGCCCCCGCCAGCTTCAGCCTGCCCGCCACGGGCACGCTGCCCCAGCCCCCGGTGGTGCCCGCCCAGCTGCCATCGCAACTGCTGGAGCGCCGCCCCGATATTGCCGCTGCCGAGCGCCGGGTGGCCGCCGCCAACGCGCAAATCGGCGTGGCGCAGGCCGCGTTCTTCCCGGCGCTCACGCTGTCGGGCACGGCGGGGTACCGGGGCTCAGAGCTGTCCAACCTGTTCAACGCCCCCAACCTGTTCTGGTCCCTGGGGCCGCAACTGGCGCTGTCGCTGTTCGATGGCGGTGCCCGCACGGCTGCGGTGGAATCGGCCCGCGCCGCCAACGAACAAGCCGCCGCCACCTACCGCCAAACGGTGCTCACGGCCCTGCAAGAGGTGGAAGACAACCTGACCGCCGCCACCGCCCTGGCGCAAGAGCAGCAACTGCAAACCGAAGCCCTGGCCGCCGCCCAGCGTGCGCTGGAGGTGGTGAGCAACCAGTACCGCGCGGGCACGGTGGGGTATCTCAATGTCATCACCATCGCACGAGCGGCGGGTAGGGAAAGAGCGTACATCTCGGTGGTCGCCGTATCAGTCAAAAAAA
>NZ_CAXIAK010000144.1:0-4932 GCF_964021665.1 uncultured Acidovorax sp. | reverse complement strand
GAAAGGCGGTGCTTTGCGCCACGCCCAGGCGCTGGGCCACCTGGTTGAGCGAGAGCCCCTCGCCCAGAGCCTGCGCCTGGCCCATCCACTTGTCCCGCAGATGCAAACGCGCCAGCGGTGTGCCAGTCAAGGCGTTGAAGGTGCGTGCGCAATGGCGGCACTTGAAACGTTGAAGTCCATTGGCCGAGCCGTTCTTGACGAGCAGGGAGCTGCTGCAATGCGGGCAAGCCCGGCAGGCGCCGCTATGCGCTTCTACAACGGCGATGGCTTGACTGTGATCGAGCAGAGCCTGCAGAGAGCTTGCCAGTTGCTGGCGCTGGTGGTGCGTCAGCTGGGGCAAGCTGTGGATCAAGCGCGTCATCTGTTGCTGTCGCATGGCCTTCTCCTGGGGCTGACGCAGGAGCGTCATGCTTGGGAGATGGGGGCGCGGCAGGGCGTTTAAAGACTCATCACTAGCATTCGCTAGAAGAGCCTAAAAAACGGCTATAGCGCTTATCAATCAAGCGCTAGCAGCTATCAAAACAAGAGCGATTTCGAGCTGGCCCAAGCCAGTGGGCAAGCGTGAACTGGCTCAGCGGGGCTTGGGCTGCGTAAGGTGCGCCAGCGGCAGCGCCCCGCTGGCCTTGACCTCGCCCAGCGAGAAGCTGGTGTGCATGTCTTTCACGTTGGGCAGGTTCAGCAACACATCGCGCGCAAACTGCGAGAAGCTGTCCAGATCGCGCGCCACCACCTGCAGCTCGAACGTGCCGGTGCCGCTGATGTAGTGGCATGCCACCACTTCGGGGATTTGGCGGATGGCTTCTTCCATCGCCCGCGTCAGGTTGCCGGTGCTGCGGTCGGCATCGAGCCGCACAAAGGCCAGCACGCCCAGGCCGATTTTGTGGCGGTCGATTTCGGCGCGGTAGCCTTTGATGAAGCCCGCATCCTCCAGCGCGCGCACCCGGCGCCAGCACGGCGCGGCCGACAGGCCCACGCGCTGGGCCAGTTCGGCATTCGTCAGGCGGGCGTCGGCCTGCAATTCTTGCAAGATGGCGAGGTCGTATTTGTCTAAATTGTTCATGTTTGTGTAATTTTAAGAAAGATCCTTTCTGAATCAAGGGTAAACACGGCATAAAAACGAAAGCACATATCTGGCGCGCCTGCCTAAACTGTCTTCAAACCATCTATTTCGACGCCCGCTGCTGCCCACAAGGTGGTGGCCGGGCAGCCATCCCCCACGGAGACAGCCATGAACGCCCCCTTGCCCGAATCGATCCGCAAAGCCCTAGAGACTGTCACCCTGGAGGACAAATACACCCTGGGCGAAGGCCGCGCCTTCATGAGCGGCGTGCAGGCCCTGGTGCGTCTGCCCATGCTGCAGCGCCAGCGCGATGCGGCGGCGGGGCTGAACACGGCGGGCTTCATCAGTGGCTACCGTGGCAGCCCGCTGGGCACCTACGACCAGGCGCTGTGGGCGGCTAAAAAGCACCTGGCCGAAAACCACATCGTCTTTCAGCCCGGTGTGAACGAAGAGCTGGGCGCCACCGCCGTGTGGGGCACGCAGCAGCTCGACCTGTACCCCGAGAAGAAGAAATACGACGGCGTCTTCGGCATCTGGTACGGCAAGGGCCCGGGCGTAGACCGCTGCGCGGACGTGTTCAAGCACGCCAACATGGCGGGCACGTCCAAGCACGGCGGCGTGATCGCGATTGCGGGCGACGACCACATCAGCAAGAGCAGCACGGCCGCGCACCAGAGCGACCACATCTTCAAGGCCTGCGGCACGCCGGTGTTCTTCCCCAGCAGCGTGCAAGAGATTCTGGACATGGGCCTGCACGCCTTTGCCATGAGCCGCTTCTCGGGCGTGTGGTCGGGCATGAAGACCATCCAGGAGGTGGTCGAGTCGTCCAGCAGCATCAGCGTGGACCCGGACCGCGTGAAGATCATCCTTCCCGAAGACTTCGCCATGCCGCCCGGCGGCCTGCACATCCGCTGGCCCGATGCGCCGCTGGAGCAGGAAGCGCGCCTGATGGACTACAAGTGGTACGCGGCCCTGGCGTATATCCGCGCCAACAAGCTCAACTACAACGTCATCGAAGGCAAGCAAGACCGCTTCGGCATCATTGCCAGCGGCAAGGCCTACAACGACATGCGCCAGGCCCTGGTGGACCTGGGGCTCGATGACGACACCTGCCGCAGCCTGGGCATTCGCGTGCACAAGGTCAACGTGGTGTGGCCGCTGGAAGCCACCATCACCCGCGACTTTGCACAGGGCCTGCAAGAGATTCTGGTGGTGGAGGAAAAGCGCCAGGTCATCGAATACCAGCTCAAGGAAGAGCTGTACAACTGGCGCGCCGATGTGCGCCCCAACGTGCTGGGCAAGTTCGACGAAGTGCCGGGCGACAACTCGGGCGGCGAGTGGAGCATGCCCAACCCCAGCCAGAACTGGCTGCTGCGCCCCAAGGCCGACCTGACGCCCGCCCTCATCGCCAAGGCCATTGCCAAGCGCCTGAAAAAGCTGGGCGTGCCCGAGCACGTAGTGCAGCGCATGGACGCCCGCCTGGCCATCATCGAAGCCCGTGAACGCGCGCTGGCAGAGACCCAGGTGGACCCTTCTGGCGACCGCACGCCCTGGTTCTGCAGCGGCTGCCCGCACAACACCAGCACCCGCGTGCCCGAGGGCTCGCGCGCCGTGGCCGGCATCGGCTGCCACTACATGGTCAACTGGATGCCCGACCGCCGCACCAGCACCTTCACGCAGATGGGTGGCGAGGGCGTGACCTGGGTGGGCCAGCAGCCGTTCACCACCGAAGAGCACATCTTCTCCAACCTGGGCGACGGCACGTACTTCCACAGCGGGCTGCTGGCCATCCGCCAGAGCATTGCGGCGGGTGTGAACATCACCTACAAGGTGCTCTACAACGACGCCGTGGCCATGACCGGCGGGCAGGCGGTGGGCGAACGGCCCGAGGGCCACACGGTGCTGCAGATCATGAACAGCCTGAAGGCCGAGGGGGTGGCCAAGCTGGTCATCGTGACGGACGAGCCGCAGAAGTACGACGGCGTGGCCTTGGCCCAGGGCGTCACGGTGCACCACCGCGACGAGCTGGACCGCATCCAGCGCGAGTTCCGCGAGATCAAGGGCTGCACGGCCATCATCTACGACCAGACCTGCGCCACCGAAAAGCGCCGCCGCCGCAAGCGCGGCAAGCTGGCCACGCCCGACAAGACGGTGGTCATCAATGAGCTGGTGTGCGAGGGCTGTGGCGACTGCTCGGTGCAGTCCAACTGCCTGTCGGTGGAGCCGGTGGAGACCGAATTTGGCCGTAAGCGCCGCATCAACCAGAGCACCTGCAACAAGGACTACTCGTGCGTGAAGGGCTTCTGCCCCAGCTTCGTCACGGTGGAAGGCGGCCAGCTCAAGAAGCCCAAGAAAGACAAGAAGGGCGACCTCTCGGCCCTGCCCAACATTCCCGAACCCGTGCTGCCCGTGGCCGATATGGCCTGGGGCATCGTGGTGGCGGGCGTGGGCGGCACCGGGGTGATCACCATTGGCTCGCTGCTGGGCATGGCGGCCCACCTGGAGGGCAAGGGCGTCATCACGCAAGACGCCGCAGGCCTGGCCCAGAAGGGCGGCGCCACCTGGAGCCACATCCAGATCGCCAGCCGGCCCGATGCCATCTACACCACCAAGGTCGATACCGCCAAGGCCGACCTGGTGATTGGCTGCGACGCCATCGTGGCCGCCAACAAGACCACGCTGGCCGTGCTGCAACCCGGCCGCACCTTTGTGGCGCTGAACACGCACCGCACGCCCACGGCGTCGTTCGTGAACAACCCCAACTGGCAGTTCCCCGATGCGCATTGCGACACGGCCATCACCAGCGCCCTGGGCGATGGCAGCGTGGGCAGCTTTGACGCCGAACAGGTGGCCACGCAACTGCTGGGCGACAGCATCTACACCAACCCGCTGCTGCTGGGCTACGCCTGGCAAAAGGGCCGCGTGCCGCTGACCCTGGCCTCGCTGATGCGCGCCATGGAACTCAACGGCGTGCAGGTGGAGAACAACAAGGCAGCCTTTGAATGGGGCCGCCGCTGCGCCCTCGACCTGCCCGCTGTGCAGGCACTGTTCCAGGCGGCACAGGTGATCCAGTTCGTGAAGAAGCCCGCCCTGGCCGACATGATCGCCAAGCGCGTGGACTTCCTCACCGGCTACCAGAACGCCGCCTACGCTGCCGACTACCAGGCCTTTGTGCAGAAGGTGCAGGCCGCCGAGGCGCAACTGGGCACCACCACCCGCCTGACCGAGGCGGTGGCCCGCTACCTGTTCAAGCTGATGGCTTACAAGGACGAGTACGAAGTGGCCCGCCTGCACACCGACAAGGCGTTCATGGACAAGATCGCCGCGCAGTTTGAGGGCGACTTCAAACTGGTGCACCACCTGGCGCCCCCGATGTCGGCCGCCAAGAACGAGAAGGGCGAACTGGTGAAAAAGCCCTATGGCCCCTGGATGCGCAACGCCTTCGGCCTGCTGGCCAAGATGAAAGGCTTGCGTGGCACGGCCTTCGACATCTTTGGCAAGACCGAGGAGCGCCGCACCGAGCGCGCCCTGATCGTCGAATACCGCGCCTGCATCGACGAGCTGCTGGCCAGCCTGACCGCCGACAAGCTGGCCCTGGCGGTGGAGATTGCGCGCATTCCGGAAGACATCCGTGGCTACGGCCATGTCAAGGAGCGCCACCTCAAGGCCGCGCGTGCCAAGTGGAATGGCCTGATGGCGCAGTGGCGCAGCCCCGGCGCACCTGCCCAGCGCCAGGCGGCCTGAGCCTTTGCGAACTGGCACTGCCGTGGCGCGGCGGTGCCAGTGAAATCATTTGCTATTAATTTGATAGCTTCTGGCGCTTGATGGATAAGCGCCAGAAGCTATTTTTATGGATATGTGAAAACCCTCTG
>NZ_CAXIAK010000143.1:0-5031 GCF_964021665.1 uncultured Acidovorax sp. | reverse complement strand
CGTGCAGCATCTGGCGGCTGGTGCGGACGATCTTGTTGATCGTCTCGATCATGTGCACCGGGATACGGATGGTGCGCGCCTGATCGGCGATCGAGCGGGTGATGGCCTGGCGAATCCACCAGGTGGCGTATGTCGAAAACTTGTAGCCGCGGCGGTATTCGAACTTGTCCACCGCCTTCATCAGGCCGATGTTGCCTTCCTGGATCAAGTCGAGGAACTGCAGACCACGGTTGGTGTACTTCTTGGCAATCGAGATCACGAGGCGCAGGTTGGCCTCGATCATTTCCTTCTTGGCATCGCGGGAGGTGGCTTCACCTTCGTTCATGCGCTTGTTGATGCCCTTGAGCTCGGTCAGCGGCACCACCACGCGCGACTGCAGGTCGATCAGCTTTTGCTGCAGGTCCTGGATGGGCGGAATGTTGCGGCCCATCACGGCAGACCAGGGCTTGCCAGCGGCGGCTTGCTTCTCGACCCACTGCAGGTTCAGCAGGTTGGGCGGGAATTCCTTGATGAACGTCTCTTGGGGCATGCCGCACTTGTCCACGATGATGCGGCGCAGCTCACGCTCCTTCTTGCGCACATCGTCCACCTGGCCGCGCACCATGTCGCACAGCTTCTCGATGGTCTTGGCGGTGAAGCGGATGGTCATCAGCTCTTCCGACAGGGCGGCCTGGGCCTTCATGTAGGCCGGGGTGCCGTAGCCTTCCTTGTCGTAGGCCTTGTGCACCTTCTCGAACAGTTCGCGGATGCGGTCGAAGCGGCGCAGCGCTTCGTTCTTGAGTTCTTCCAGCTTCTTGGTCAGTGCCTTGCTGCCGCCTTTGCCGTCGTCATCGTCGGCTTCGTCGAATTCGTCGAAGTCTTCTTCGGCCACATAGTCATCAGCCTCGTTGGGGTTGGAGAACCCGTCCACGATGGTCGAGATGACGACCTTGCCTTCGCGGATCTCTTCGCCCATGTTCAGGATTTCGGCGATGGTGGCGGGCGATGCGCTGATCGCTTCCATCATGGCCATCAGACCGCCTTCGATGCGCTTGGCGATTTCGATTTCGCCTTCGCGGGTCAGCAATTCCACCGTGCCCATTTCGCGCATGTACATACGCACGGGGTCGGTGGTGCGGCCGAATTCCGAGTCCACGGTCGAGAGCGCGGCTTCGGCCGCTTCTTCGGCCTCTTCTTCGGTGGCGCCAGCGGGGGCGTTGTCCGTGATGATCAGCGCTTCGGCGTCAGGGGTTTGCTCGTACACCGCCACGCCCAGATCGTTCAGGGTGGTGATAACGGCTTCGAGCGTTTCGGCATCGACCAGCTTGTCGGGCAGGTGGTCGTTGATTTCAACGTGCGTGAGGTAGCCGCGGGTCTTGCCCAGCTTGATCAGCGTCTTCAGGCGCGAGCGGCGCTTTTGCAGGTCTTCTTCGGACAGGACGGTTTCGTCCAGGCCGAATTCCTTCATCAAGGCGCGTTCCTTGGCCTTGCTGATCTTCATGCGCAGCGGCTTGACCTTTTCGACCGTGGCTGCTGCTTCGGTGGACTCTTCGACTTCGCCTTCCAGATCGGCTTCGATGTCGGACAGGTCGGCGTCGTCGCCCACGTCATCGCTGGCGGCTGCGGCCTTCGGCTTGCGGCCACGCTTGGCGGGGGCCTTGGCTTCGCCACCAGCGGCTGCTGCCTTGGCAGGGCGGCCGGGCTTCTTCTTGGGGACTTCTTCGTCGTCAGTGGCCGCGGCGGCTGCCTTGGCGCGCGCAGGCTTTTTCTTCAGCAATTCATCAGCAGCTTTGATCAGCTCGGCAGTACTTTTCACAGGCACGTTTTTCACTTTCTTGGCGTCCGCAGCCTCGGCAACAGCAGCGGCCTTTTTGGGCGCGGCTTTGGCCGGTGCTTTGGCAGCGGTTTTGGAGACAGCCTTGGCAGCGGTGTCTGGAGCAGTCTTGGGCGGCTTCGCGGACTTTTGAGCGGGCATGAAAAACCTCAGATTCAAAAACTGACACAAAGAAAACGCTATCGAACGCCACAGATCCCGGCGCGGGTGGCAACGCCAAAGCAGTACGGCTTGGCGTTTTGAGGGGAGACCCTCTGGGGCAAGATGTCTGGGCGATCATTTGGTGTGCAGTCCTTGCGATAAGTGGGCCTATCCGCGCTGAGGTGCGCGCGTGTCAGGGGGCCCGGCTCGGAGGTGCTGCTGTCGCTCTTGCCGATGAACCTTACATTATACCAAGAGGGGTGAATTTCAAGGGCTTTTGCGCCCGTATTGGCGCGGATGCGGCCGTTATGTGGCTTTTTGGTCTTGCACGCAGGGCTTGGGGTGCCCCCGTATCGGTTCTGATCAGTCCCGGCCAGGGCCGTGCGCAGGCGCTTGGCGGGCTTATTTGGGCGCGGGCGGCGCCACCACCGCTTTCAGCGCGCGCGAACGCGCATCCAGCTCGCGCCAGCGGTTGAGGTCGCCGCTGGCCAGGGCGTATTGCAGCTGTTCCTTGAGCTGCTCGATCTGGATGCGGGCCAGCAGGTCGGTCAGTTCGGACCGCAGCTCGGCTTCGTCGCCTTCGGTTTGCGCATGGGCGCCAGTCATCACCTTCACGGCCACGGCTTCGCATTCGTGCCCGCGCAGGCTTTCACGCAGCACGGCCCAGGGCTGGGGGCCATGCTCGTGGAACTGCGCCTCCAGCCACGCAAACAAAGGGCCGTGCGGCGCAGGCTGGGCGCACAGGGCGGTGTGGTCTTCTTGCGCCAGATGCTCCAAAAAGCCCATGTGCGACAGCAGCAGCCGTGCGGCATGGTCCACCCTGCTGGCCATGGGGGTGGCGGGCAGGCGGGGCTGGGGCGGCCAGGGGCTGTCGTCGCGCTTTTTCCATGGGCCCTTGCCTTTCCAGTCGCCTTTGCCCTTCCAGTCTCCGCTCTTGCGGTAGGGCGCGCTGGTAGAGGGGTAGGCACTGCCGTAGTTTGCGTCGTAGCCGGCATCGGGGCCGCCTTGCCAGGGTGGGGCGCCGTCTGTGCCAGCGCCCCACGGGGAATCGTCGGTGGGGTGGGGCTGTGCATGGGCAGCGTGCGCTGCGCCCGCGCCAGCAGGGGCGCGGCGGTGCGTGTCGTGGGCCGATGCCTGGCTCCACAAGGCCGCCAGGTCGTTGGCGGGCAGTTGCGTGAGCTGGGCCAGCTCGCCCAGCAGCTGGCGGCGCAGCACGCCGTCAGGCAGTGCAGACCACAGCGGGCGGGCGTTGCTGGCCATGTGGGCGCGGCCCTCGGCGGTGGCCAGGTCGCAGCCGTCGCTGGCGGTTTCGATCAGGAAGCGGCTCAGCGGCATGGCCTCGGCAATGCAGCGGGCGAAGGCGTCGGCGCCGTGCTCGCGCACATAGCTGTCGGGGTCGTGCTCGGCGGGCAAAAACAAGAATTTGATGCTGCGCGTATCCGTGGCGTGGGGCAGGGCGCCATCGAGCGCCTTGCGCGCGGCGCGGCGCCCGGCAGCATCGCCGTCAAAGCTGAACACCACGGCATCGGTAAAACGCAGCAGCTTTTGCACATGCTCGGGTGTGCAGGCAGTGCCCAGCGTGGCCACGGCGTTGGGAAAGCCCAGTTGGGCCAGGGCCACCACGTCCATGTAGCCCTCGGTCACCAGCGCATAGCCCGCCTCGCGGATGGGGGTGCGGGCCTCGAACAGGCCATACAGCTCGCGGCCCTTGTGGAAGACCGGGGTTTCAGGTGAATTGAGGTACTTGGGTTTCTCGTCGCCCAGTACGCGGCCGCCAAAACCGATGCATTCGCCCTTGACGTTGCGGATCGGGAACATCACCCGGTCGCGGAAGCGGTCGTAGCGCTTGCCGCCGTCTTCCTCGTTGACGATGACCAGGCCGCTTTCTTCCAGCAACGGGTCGTCGTACGCCGGGAACACGCTGGCCAGGCTGCGCCAGCCCTCAGGGGCGTAGCCCAGGCCATAGCGCTTGGCCACATGGCCTGACACTCCCCGTGCCTTGAAGTAGCCAATGGCGCGCTGCGATTCGCGCAGGTGGCGGCGGTAGGCGTCGGCGGCTTTTTCCAGCACATCGGTCAGCGTGGCCTGCTTTTGGCGGGCGGCGGCGGCACGTTCGCGGTCCTGGGGTGAGATGTCGTCATCAGGCACCTGCAGGCCCACGCTCTGGGCCAAATCCTGAACCGCTTCGATGAAACCCATGCCCGCGTGGTCCATCAGAAAGCTGATGGCGTTGCCGTTCTTGCCGCAGCCAAAGCAGTGGTAGAACTGCTTGGAGGGGCTCACGCTGAACGAGGGCGACTTTTCCCCGTGAAAGGGGCACAGCCCCATGAAGTTGGCGCCCCCTTTTTTGAGCTGCACATAGCGGCCCACGATATCGACCACGTCGACGCGCGAGAGCAACTCCTGGATGAACGACTGGGGGATAGACACGCGCGTATTTTCCCCCATGGCTGGCCGTGGCAGAGCGGTTACAAACCAAAGACCCGGCCGCCGCTGCCCAGTGCATCGACGCGGGGGTTTTCAGCGCCCTGTCAGCCGGGGGCGCTCTAATGGCCGATTCCCTGTTTTCAGCCCGAGGATGGATGTGATGACTTCGAAGTACGACCAGCACCTGCCACGCAACCCCGCCAACTTTGCCCCGCAGTCGCCCCTGGGCTTCATCCAGCGCACGGCCGAGGTGTACCCCGAGCGCCTGGCCATCGTGCATGGCAGCCTGCGGCAGACCTGGAGCCAGACCTACACCCGCTGCCGTCAACTGGCCAGTGCCCTGCAGCGCGCCGGCATCCGCAAGAACGACACCGTGGCCGTCATGCTGCCCAACACACCGCCCATGGTCGAGGCCCACTTTGGCGTGCCCATGGCCGGCGCGGTGCTCAATGCCCTGAACACCCGGCTGGACCCTGAAACCATCGCCTTCATGTTGGACCACGGCGAAGCCAAGGCCGTGATCGTGGACCCCGAGTTCAGCGGCACCATGGCCAAGGCGCTGGCCTTGCGCCAGGCCACCACGCCGCTGCTCATCGTGGAGGTGCAAGACGAGCTGTACGGCGCGCCTGCGCAGTCGCTCCATGGCACAG
>NZ_CAXIAK010000142.1:0-5040 GCF_964021665.1 uncultured Acidovorax sp. | reverse complement strand
CGCCGGATGCCTGTCAGCAGCAGTGGTGGGTGCTTGGGCTGGCGGTGCGCGGAAACGGTGAGTACTGTGGCTACATGCTGGCCCTGGGCAGCGCCGAGGTGCCTTTGGTGCACCTGACCAATGCCTTCCGGTCGCTGGCCAACGGCGGGCGCTTCAGCCCGGTGGTGGTGTTGCCGACGCAAGCCCGCCCGGCGTTCACCCCGGCGCTGGATGCGCGCGCTGCTTTCATCGTGGGCGACATCCTGTCAGATGGCAACGCTCGCGCCCGCACCTTTGGCACCGACAGCGTGCTGGCCACCCGCTTCTGGTCGGCCGTGAAAACCGGCACCAGCAAGGACATGCGCGACAACTGGGCGGTGGGCTGGTCCGAACGCTACACCGTGGGCGTGTGGGTGGGCAATGCCAGCGGCGCTGCGATGCACGATGTGAGCGGCACCAGCGGCGCAGCGCCGGTGTGGGCTGCGGTGATGGGCTTTTTGCACACCCGCGAGCCCAGTCGCCTGCCACGCCCGCCGCAGGGGCTGGTGCTGTGGCCCGTGCGTTTTGGGCCTGCGGGGGGCGATGGCGACAGCGCCACGGCGTCACTCCCGCTGGAGGCTGCGCGCACCGAGTGGTTTGTGCCAGGCACGCAGCAGTCTGTGTTTGCTATCAATAACGTAGCTGGTGGCGCTTTTCCTGTAAGCGCTGGAGGCCAAAAACGTTCAAAACCCGCAGAACCCCAGGCTGACCTGGGGCCTGCGCGCATCCTGATGCCGGTTCACGGCACGGTCATCGCGCTGGACCCGGACATTCCGCCCCAGTCCCAGCGCTTGCGGCTGCAGGCCGCCGACCTTGCAGCCCCCCGCCTGGCATGGCGCATGGACGGCAAGCCCCTGGGCCGGGGGGCTGTGCTGGAGTGGCTGCCCTGGCCGGGCCGACACACGCTGGAGCTGGTGGACGCCCAGGGGCAGGTGCTGGACACGGTGCGTTTTGAAGTGCGCGGTGCCGGGGTAGCGCCGGGGGCCTTCCCCGGCACCGCCTCAAAGCCCCGATGAGGCCGGTGACCCGTCGGTTATTTCCCATGATGCCGTTGTGGCGATCACTACAATGGAGCGCAATTCTTGTGCGTCCGTTGTCCATACATGCCTATCCCCCCGCGCATTTCACGCCACGGCGGCGCTGAAATCCACCGCGACGTCCCCTTAGCAGCCGCTTCACGGCCCAGTCTGGGGCCTGGCCGTCGTTCTGTGGGCAGTGTGCGGGCCCGTGGTCCCGGCTTCGATCAATAGCCACGCATGTCTGCCGTCCGTTCCCTTCTGTCTCAGCGGTTTCTCTGGATGGCCTTGCTGCTGTCCCTCGGGATCGGCGCATTGTCAGTGCGTGCTCTGTGGACGTTGCGCAACGACGAATGGACCTACGCTCTCAAAGCCAACACCAACCTGGTGGGCACGCTGGCGCATTCGCTGGAGTGGACGCTGGACTCGGTGGACCAGTCTCTGATCACGGTGGTGGAGGGGATTGAGAGCGCGGGCGAGTTGTCCCCTTCAGCCCGTATGCGCGATCGCCTGCGGGAAGTCGTTCGCTTTGAAAGCGTGGTGCGCCTGCATGCGTTGGGCAATGTGGTGGTGATCAATGCCCAGGGCGATGTGATTCTGGATTCTGGCTCGCAGGAGCCTCGCAAGGCCAACGTTGCCGACCGGGATTATTTCCTGGCGTTCAAGGAGCGGGGGCATGAGGGCCTGTTTGTGGGCCGGCCGGTGCCCTCCCGCATTACCGGGGTCATGTCGCTGCCCCTGGCGCGCGGCTTTCGCACACCCCAGGGCGAGTTTGGCGGCATTGTGCTGGGTGCTGTGCGGCTGAGCTACTTCAACGAGCTGTTTGCCTCGGTGGATCTGGGCGAGAGCAGCGGCGTCAATCTGTTTCGTAACGATGGTGTCATCGTTTCGCGCTTTCCCTATGGTGACGCGGACGTGGGCAAGAGCATTGCGGGCACGCCCAACATGATCCGTTTTCAGCAGGAGAAAGAAGGCAGCTTTGTGGGGCGTGCGGCGCTGGATGGGGTGGAGCGTTCGTATTCCTTCAAGCAGGTGGGGCGCTTTCCGCTGATCCTGAATGTGGCCCAGGCCAAGGCCACCATTTTCAAGAAGTGGAACCGCTCGGCTTGGGGGCTGGGGCTGTTCACTTTCGCGCTCATGCTGGCGTCCATGGCGCTGGCCGTGCTCTTCACACGCGAGCTGCAGCGCCGCCAGGCGGTGAGTGCGCAACTGCAGCGCGCCGAGCGCGACATGAGCAACATCTTGCACAGCATCCCTTCGCTGGTCGGCTCGTGGGATGTGAACCTCTACAACCGCTTTGGCAACCAGGCCCACGAGACCTGGTTTGGCGTGCCGCTCGAAAAGCTGCACGGAATGCACATGCGCGATCTGCTGGGGCCCAAACGCTTCCAGCAAACAGAACAGCTGCTGGCCAAAGCCCTGGAGGGCGAGGTGCAGGTGTTTGAAACCAGGTTTACGGATGCCCAGGGAATTCCGCGGCACCTGATTGTTTCGTGCACCCCCGAGCGCGATGGGGACAAGGTACTGGGCCTGTTCGTGCAGGGCACCGACATCAGCGAGCGCAAGCGCATGGAAGACCTGCTCTTTGAAGAAAAAGAGCTGATGCGCCTGACCCTGCAGTCCATTGGCGATGCCGTGGTGTGCTGCGACGCGCAGGGGCAAGTCACCTATCTGAACCCGGTGGCCCAGCGGCTCACCGGCTGGCAAGGATTTGATGCGGCTGGCTGCGATGTGGATGAAGTGATTCGCCTGGTTCCGTCGGAGGTGGGCGCTGATCTCAAGAGCCCGCTGCGCGCTGCCATGCGGGACGACCGTGCCTTGCCCCCCACACGCGGTGCGGTCTCCCATCGCACCACCCACCAGCGGTTTGATGTGGAACTTTCAGCCAGCCCGATTACCGATCGCCATGGCCATGTGACGGGCGCGGTGGCTGTGCTGCGCGATGTGACCCAGGCTGTGGCCATGCAGGCGCGTATGGCGCGGCTGGCCCATTACGACGTGCTGACCGACTTACCCAACCGCGTGTTGCTGCAAGACCGCGCCCAGCAGGCGATTGCCCAGGCCCAGCGTGAAGGCAAGTGCGTGGCGGTGGTGTACCTCGACCTCGATGGTTTTAAACAGGTCAACGACGCCATGGGCCACGACGTGGGCGACCAGCTGCTGGTGCAGTGGTCACGCCGCCTGCAGGCCGTGGTGCGGCAGACCGACACGGTGTGCCGCCAGGGCGGGGACGAGTTCGTTTTGCTGCTGCCAGCCATTGGCGGCGCCGAGCAGGCAGGCGTGGTGGCGCGCAAACTCATGCAGCAGTGCGTGGAGCCATTTGTGCTGCAGGGCGTGACCCTGTCGCTGGGGCTCAGCGGGGGCATCAGCCTGTACCCACAGCATGGCCAGAATCTGGACGAACTCACGCGCCATGCCGACGCTGCGATGTATGCCGCCAAGCAGGCCGGGCGCAACCAGATCCGCCAGTATCAAGGCCCCGCAACGCCGCCCAGTCTGGTGGTGCAGAAGGACGAACTGGCCTGAGGCCCTGAACGGGTGCGCGCAGCGCATGACGTTCCTTTCGCACCCGGTTGGCGGCGAGGATGGCTGGCCATGCGCTTCGCCAGCAATGGGCCGAGCACCGTGCCACGGCACGGAATGGAAATTTGTTGCAAGCCCGCGCAAATAATTTTGATGGTCTGGCGTTTTGCCAGGGCCTACCATGCGGCGCTGTATTTCAAGAACGGAGCGAGAGCGTGCCAGACCTGTCCAAAATCACCTGTATCGAAGACCTGCGCGTCATCGCCCAGCGCCGCGTGCCGCGCATGTTCTACGACTATGCAGACTCGGGTTCGTACACCGAGGGAACCTACCGCTCCAACGAATCCGACTTCCAGCGCATCAAGCTGCGCCAGCGCGTGGCGGTGAACATGGAAGGCCGTACCACCCGCACCACTATGGTGGGGCAGGACGTGGCCATGCCGGTGGCGATTGCGCCGACGGGCCTCACCGGCATGCAGCACGCCGATGGCGAAATCCTGGGCGCCAAGGCGGCCAAGGCGTTTGGCATTCCGTTCACGCTGTCCACCATGAGCATTTGCTCCATTGAGGACATTGCCGAGCACACGGGCCGCCACCCCTTCTGGTTCCAGGTGTACGTGATGCGCGACCGCGACTTCATCAACCGCCTCATCGACCGCGCCAAGGCCGCCAACTGCTCGGCGCTGCAGCTCACGCTGGATTTGCAGATCCTGGGCCAGCGCCACAAGGACATCAAGAACGGCCTCTCGGCCCCGCCCAAGCCCACCATCGCCAACCTCATCAACCTGGCCACCAAGCCGCGCTGGTGCCTGGGCATGCTGGGCACCAAGCGCCGCAGCTTCGGCAACATCGTGGGCCATGCCAAAGGGGTGGGCGATTTGTCATCGCTGTCGTCGTGGACGGCGGAGCAGTTCGACCCGCAGCTCAACTGGGGCGATGTGGAGTGGATCAAGAAACGCTGGGGCGGCAAGCTGATCTTGAAAGGCATCATGGACGCCGAAGACGCGCGCCTGGCCGTGAACAGCGGTGCCGATGCACTCATCGTGAGCAACCACGGCGGCCGCCAGCTCGATGGGGCGCCTTCCTCCATTGCTGCATTGCCTCACATTGCCGAAGCGGTGGGCAAGAACATCGAGGTGTGGATGGATGGCGGCATTCGCAGCGGGCAAGATGTGCTCAAAGCCCGTGCTTTGGGCGCGCAAGGCACGCTGATTGGACGCAGCTTTCTTTATGGCCTGGGTGCGTATGGCGAGGCGGGTGTGACCCGCGCCTTGCAGATCATCCAGAAGGAGCTGGACATCACCATGGCTTTCTGCGGCCATACCAACATCAACAACGTGGACCGCTCTGTACTGTTGCCGGGCACCATCCCCACGCTGTAACCCCGCTGTGCTGATGGCGCCCCGGTGAACAAAGCCCCGCAAATGCGCAATGCCAGTCAGTTAAGAGCTGACTGGCATTTTTTCGTTGGGAATTTGGAAGC
>NZ_CAXIAK010000141.1:0-5046 GCF_964021665.1 uncultured Acidovorax sp. | reverse complement strand
AACACGTCCTCTTTTTACTGGATCAAGCCGCCTGCGGGCTTAACTGACTGGCATTGCGCTGGCGCGGGCTTTTGTAGTGCAGGGCTGAATCAGCGGTGCATCAGGCCTTGCGGGTCTGGCCCACCAGGTAGTCCACCACTTGCAGCACGGTCTGCATGCTGCCAGCCATGGTGCCATCGGTGTAATAGCGGCCTGCTACGCCCATGGAAGGCACACCTTCCACGCCGTACTCGCCTTGCAGTTGCGCAGCGCGGCGGGCCTGGTTGTTCACGGTGAAGGAGTTGTAGACCTCCTTGAACTTGGCCACATCCACGCCCTGGTTGCCCACCCAGGCAAAAATGTCGTCGTCCTTGGCCAGCTTGAGCTTTTCCACGTGGATGGCGCGGAACACCTTGGCGTGCACAGCGTCGAGCTTGCCCATGCCTTCCAGCGCGTAGTACAGCTTTTGCTGGGGCACGAAGCTGGCGTTGAACGCCACTGGCACGCGACGGACGACGAGGTCCTTGGGCGCGGCCTTGATCCAGGCGTCGAGCACGGGCTCGAACGAATTGCAGTGGGGGCAGCTGTACCAGAAGAACTCGATGATCTCGATCTTGCCGGCAGGGGCCTCGGTAGGCGCAGGCTTGGAGAGCTTTTGGTAGTCCTTGCCCTCTTTGAACTGGCGCACTTGCGCTGCAGCGGGCAGCGCCACTGGCAAAGTGACCGCAGAGGCTGCAACAGCGGAGGCAGCGGACAGGGAAAACTCGCGACGTTTCATGAAAAGAACACTCCTTGGTCTGGTCTTTAGGATGTGAGCGGCATGCCTCGAAAAAGTTCAGCCGTGGGCGACGGCCGCATCAACGCTGCACGCGCACCAGCGCAGATTCCACGCCCGTACCGTCCAGTTTGTCTTTGAGGGCGGCGGCGTCATCGCGCTTGGCGAACGGCCCCACGCGAACGCGGAAGACCGGGCGGCCGTTTTGCTCGCGCTCGCTCACGCGGGCTTCCCAGCCCATCATGGCCAGCTTGGCGCGCTGGGCATCGGCATCGGCCTGCGTGCGGAAGGCACCGGCCTGCACAAAGTAGTCATAAGGGTCCGCGCTACCTGCCTCCGCAGCCTTGGCTTTGGCCAGGTCACCCAGCGGGTCGGCACTGGCGGGCTTGCCAGTCTCTACTTTTTCGGGCTTGCTGGCAGCCGCCTTGGGGGCCGATGCGGCAGCCCCCTTGGGCTCCGCGGTGGCCACAGGCTGTGCGGCGGGGGTGGCGGGTTCAGCCCCGGCAGCCGAAGCGGCTGGCGCAGGCGGCTTGGCGGCCGACTTGCCACGCAGTGGCGAGTTGGGGTCCCAGTCCTTGTTTTTTTGCGCCTCGGCAGCGTCCTGGTCTGCACCGCGCGCACCACCCTTGTTCAGGAATGGGACAGGCACTTTAGTGACGTACACCGCCACGGCCAGGGCAGCGCCCAAACCCACGATCACACCCAGGATGAATCCCAGAATGGTTCCGCCCAACTGTTTTTTCTTCATGGTAGTTTCCACTCACATTCTGGCCGGGGCCGACACACCCAGCACCGCGAGACCGTTGTGCAAGACCTGCGCCGTGGCCGCGACAAGCGCCAGGCGGGCCTTCTTCACCGCCTCATCATCCACCAGGATGCGCTCGGCATCGTAGTAGCTGTGGTACGCCGAGGCCAGGTCACGCAGGTAGAAGGTCACATCGTGGGGCGCCTCACCCAGCGCAGCGGCCGTGAGCATTTCGGGGTATTTGGCGAGTTGCAGCATGAGCGCCTGGGCCTGAGGGCCTTCCAGGGCCGACAGGTCCACATCCTTGAGCGAAGCCACATCGCCGCCGCCCGCCTCTTGCCATGCGCGCAGCACCGACTGGATGCGCGCATGGGCGTACTGCACGTAGTACACGGGGTTGTCGTTGTTCTGGGCCACGGCCAGGTCCACGTCAAAGGTGTACTCGGTGTCGGGCTTGCGGCTCAGAAGGAAGAAGCGCACCGCGTCCTTGCTGGTCCACTCGATCAAATCGCGCAGCGTGACGTAGCTGCCAGCGCGCTTGCTGATCTTGACCTCTTCGCCGCCACGCACCACGCGCACCATGGTGTGCAGCACGTAGTCGGGGTAGCCCTGGGGGATACCTACGTCGGCGGCTTGCAGGCCGGCGCGCACGCGGGCGATGGTGCCGTGGTGGTCCGTACCCTGGATGTTGATGACCTTGGTGAAGCCGCGCTCCCACTTGGCGATGTGGTACGCCACATCAGGCACGAAGTAAGTGTAGGTGCCATCGCTCTTGCGCATGACGCGGTCCTTGTCATCGCCGTAGTCCGTGCTTTTCAGCCACAGCGCGCCGTCTTGTTCGTAGGTCTTGCCGTTGGCCACCAGCTTGTTCACCGTGGCCTCGACGCGGCCGCTGGTGTAGAGGCTCGACTCGAGGTAGTACTCGTCAAAGTGCAGGTTGAATGCCTGCAGGTCTTTGTCTTGCTCGTTGCGCAGGTAGGCCACCGCAAACTGGCGGATGTTGTCGTAGTCTTCGACATCGCCATTGGCAGTGAACTCGCGGTCATCGGCCTTCACGGTGGCCTTGGCCTTGAAGGCTTCGGCAATGTCGGCGATGTAATCGCCGTTGTAGAAGTTCTTGGCCAGCGGGTTGTCGCTGTCGGTGGGCCAGCAGTCGTCGCCGGGCTTGAAGCCCTTGGCGCGCAGTTGCGTGCTCTTGGTCAGGGTGTCGATCTGCACACCGGCGTCGTTGTAATAGAACTCGCGGTGCACACTCCAGCCCTGGGTGCTGAAGAGGTTGCTGATCGCGTCGCCAATGGCGGCCTGTCGGCCATGGCCCACGTGCAGCGGGCCGGTAGGGTTGGCAGATACGAATTCGACCAGCACGCGCTGGCCGTTGCTGGGCTGGTAACCAAAGCGCTCGCCCGCGCCCAGTACCTCACGCACCACTTCCTGCTTGGCAGCGGGCTTGAGGCGGATGTTCAGGAAGCCGGGGCCTGCGATTTCAATCGCATCCACCCAGCGCTGGTAGGCGGGGGTGGCCTCCAGCGTGGCCTTGAGCTGTTCGCCCAGGGCGCGGGGGTTGAGCTTGAGGGGCTTGGCCAGTTGCATGGCAGCCGTGCAGGCAAAGTCGCCGTGGGCGGCGACCTTGGGGGATTCAAAGGCCGCCTTGGCACCGGCGCCGGGAGAAATGGCATCCAGCGCGGTAGCCAACGTGGCCAGGAGTTCGTTTTTGACAGAGAGCATCGGCGGATTTTACGGGTGCCCACCCCAAGCCCTGTGAACACAGTGACCAAGCACACCACAGCGGTCCGCACCCGATGAGCGGAGTCAGCGCGCCGCAGCCCGGCGACTGCCCCACCCACAGCGCCAGATACCAGGCAGGAATCTTGATGGAACCAAGAGGCAACAGATCGTAAGAAATCTGCCCCATGATGCATGGCTGTCATCGCCGCCAGAGTTTGGCGCGTTGACCAATCACCATCCCACCCGGTTTGGTTGTCGATGTTCCACAAACGTTCTGGAGCCCCTATGAAAAAGTTTCTCTCCCTGACTGCCCTGGGCCTGGCCCTTTCGATCAGCGCAGTACACGCTGCCGACGCGCCCGCTGCTGCATCAGCCCCCGCCGCCAAGGTCGCTCCAGCCACCGCTGCTGCCCCAGCCGCCGCCACACCTGCAGCGCCAGCCTCCGCTCCAGCCGCAGCACCCACCAAGCAACAAACCAAAATGGCCACCTGCAACGCAGAAGCCGGCGACAAGAAGGGTGACGAGCGCAAGGAGTTCATGAAGTCGTGCCTGAGCAACAAGCCCGCCACGCAACAAGACAAGATGAAGGCTTGCAACGCCGACCCCCAAGCCAAGACCCTCAAGGGCGATGAGCGCAAGGCATTCATGAGCGAGTGCCTGAAGAAGTGAGGGGCCGGGCGGTTCCCACTATCCGCCCACCCCACACGAAAAAGCCCGCCAAGCGCAAGCCTGGCGGGCTTTTTCCTTGGTGCGGCGCTGCTTACCAGCCCCGCGCCCAGAAAACGGCAATCACCGCCACCACGGGCAGGATGTGCGACTGCACCATGACCCAGCGGCGGGTGCTGCGCACCTCGGCCTCGCCGGGCAATGCGCCCGTCTGGTTCAGGGCCTTGAGCCAGCGGCGGAAGGTGAGCGTGGGCTTGATGGACAGCAGCCCCATCAGCACGAACAGCGTCATCTTGACGTGAAACAGCGGCTGCGAGACATACCAAGACAGCCCCTTCACCCCAAAGTACAGGCGCGCCAGCCCCGTGGCCAGCAGCACCACGGCCGTGATGCCGTAAATCAGGTCCAGCCGCGCCAGGCGCTTGACCACCGCGGGGTTCATCCATTCCGAACGGCACAGCGCGGCTTCGCTGGTCAGAAAAACCACCAGCGTGAGGATGGCCACCATGTGCAATGCGGCCAAGACAGCTTCAAGAGTCATGCAATATCCTTTGAAAACACCAGAGCCCCGCTGCAAACGAGAGACAGCCAAGGGCTCCCCTACACAGGCCAAGCCTGATGAGCGCCGCCATTGTGCTTGATCCCCTCAGCCGCCCATGAAAAAGGCGGCGCAAGCCCCTAAAGGCTGCGCCGCCATCAACGTCCACCAGAAGAGGCGATCAGGCCAGAGTGCGCGCTGTCGCAGTCACGGGCACTTCGGCATCCACCACAGGCGCCACCGCCGCGGTGGCTGGCAAGGCGTGGCCGTTCAGCGCAGCGTCCAGGCGCTCATAGTCCAGCGCGTTTTCCCAGCGGGAGACCACTACCGTGGCCACGGCGTTGCCGATGAAGTTGGTCAGCGAACGGCATTCGCTCATGAAACGGTCCACGCCCAGAATCAGCGCCATGCCGGCCACCGGCACTTCAGGCACCACGGCCAGGGTGGCGGCCAGGGTGATGAAGCCCGCGCCCGTCACGCCCGCTGCGCCCTTGGACGACAACATCGCCACCAGCAGCAGCGCCACCTGGTGGCCCAGCGTCAGCTCAGTGTTGGTGGCCTGGGCGATGAACAGCGCCGCCAGCGTCATGTAGATGTTGGTGCCGTCGAGATTGAACG
>NZ_CAXIAK010000140.1:0-5271 GCF_964021665.1 uncultured Acidovorax sp. | reverse complement strand
CCGAGTTCCTGGTCAAGCTGGTGGGCGAAAAGTACCAGATCGACCTGGTCTCTGCCCCCTACCGCGGCAGCGCGCCCATGATGGCTGACATGCTGGGCAACCAGATCGCGGCGGGTGTGGGCTCGGTGCAGGATTTCATCGAGAACCACAAGGCAGGCAAGGTGCATGTGGTGGCCGTACTGGGCACCCGCCGCCAGGCCGCCATGCCCGATGTGCCCACGTTTGATGAGCTGGGCCTCAAGGGCTTTGAAGACCTGCCGTATTACGGCATCTACGCCCCCGCAGGCACGCCGCAGAAGTTCGTGGTGGACTTCTCCAACGCGCTGGCCAAGGTGGTCGCGCAGCCGGATGTACACAGCCAGCTCACCACCATGGGGCTCACCGTGGGGTACATGACCCCGCAGCAACTCACCAACCGCCAGAACGCCTACACCCAGGCCTGGTCGCGCATCATCAAGAACAGCGGTTTCGTTGCGCAGTAAGCTGCACGGTGCGGGTGGGGCAGGCCAAGGCCTCCGCCAGCTGGGTTTGAAGAAAAAAGAGCTGCTATCGCTTATGGGTAAAGCGCTGGCAGCTATTTTATTGATAGCGCTTGCGGCAAGCGTCTATCCGCCTGCTGGCTGCATGCTGGTCAGAGCATGCGTTCGCGCTGCTGCTCGGCGCGCGACGCGCCGATGGCGGTTTCCACATTCTTGACCTCTTCGGGCGGCGGCAGCACCGCTGGCAGGCCCAGGGCCTCGATGGCCAGTTCGCGGCACCAGCCCTTGGTGTGGTACAGGTGGTGGTCTTCGTCTTTTTCCACCGCTTCGTGGGCTGCTTTCAGGGCCCGGCCCAGATCGCCCGTGGCCACTTCGGCCACCTTGCCCAGCAGCTCCCAGTTGGCGTGGTCTTTAGTTTCTGCGTGCACCACACATTCACAAGCCACCAGCTGGGCGGCGGCGGGATCGCCCCCTTGCTTGGCCAGCTGCATGGCTTTGACCAGCGACTCTCCAATGTGCTTGACCACCCGGCGCGTGGGCGACTGGGTGTCGGGGTCCAGCCCCAGGGTGTCGCACAGGCTGCGCACCACGTCCTGGTGGGTCAGGGTTTCTTGCAGATAGCCTTCCCATTCTTCCTTCAGGTCGGGGTTCACGGCGCAGGTGAGTGCGGTGCGGTACACCTGCTCGCCGCCGAGTTCGGTTTCCATCATTTGCAGCACCAGGTCGTTGAGCTGCTGGCTGTCGTAACGGGCTTTGGACATGGTTTCTCCTTGAGCGGGTTGTTGGTGGGTTAAGCAAGGGTGCGCACTTTGGGTTCGCGGGCCCATTGGCGGGTTTGCGCCGCGGCGATGAAGCCATCGGCATCGGCGGGGGCCACGACGCCCGCATCGGGCTCGATGCCACCGGCCTGCAAGATGGCCTGCGTGCCCTTGCAGGCGGCAATGGCCTTGAGGTGGCCGAAGGCGTCGCGGAACCAGTCCACGGCCGCGGCTTCTTTGGCCAGTTGCTCGCCCATCTCGGGCGACAGGATGGAGGCCACGGCGTCAAACACCACCGACGGCGTGCCCTGCAACTGGCCATCAGCGGGCAGCAGCGTGCCATCTTTCAGCACCGCGCCGCCCACCTTGGGCGCAACGATCTTGACCGTGGCGCCTGCTTTCTCCAGCGCCTTGCGCAGGTTGGCCACCGTGGTGCCGTTAGAGCCATCGGCCACCAGGATGCCAATGCAGCGGCCCTGCAGCGTGGGCTTCATGCGGTCGATGATGCGCAGCGCGGGCGACAGTGGCAGGTCTTGCACCGGCTCGGCAGCGGGTGGGGCCGGGGGCAGCGCCTGCAGGCCCAGGCCGGCTGCCACGCGCTGGGCCAGCTCAGGGTCCACATGCAGCAGCTGGCCCACCACCGCCTCGCGCACATGCGGTGTCTCCACCTTCGACAGCTCAAACACCAGCGCCGACGCCATGTGCGCCTGCTCCAGCGGGCTTTGGCTGCGGTAGAACATGCGCGCCTGGCTGTAGTGGTCGGCAAAGCTTTCGGGGCGGATGCGGCCCTTGCCCCGGCCACTGCCATCGTCGCCCTGCGCAAAGTGGCGGAACCCCCGCGCCAGCGAAGCGCGCGGCGTGTCGCCCTGCAGGCTGCTGGGCTCGTAGTTCACGCGGCCTTTGGGCACCTGCATCTGCATGTGGCCATCGCGCTGCATGTGGTGGAACGGGCACTTGGGTGCGTTGATCGGGATCTGCGCAAAGTTCGGCCCGCCCAGGCGTGAAAGCTGGGTGTCCAGGTACGAAAACAGGCGGCCTTGCAGCAATGGGTCGTTGCTGAAGTCGATGCCCGGCGGCACGTTGGCGGGGCAGAAGGCCACCTGCTCGGTCTCGGCAAAGAAGTTGTCGGGCCAGCGGTTGAGCACCATGCGGCCAATCGGCTGCAGCGGCACCAGCTCCTCGGGGATGAGCTTGGTCGGGTCCAGGTGGTCGAAGGGGAAGCGCTCGGCGTCTTCCTCGGTGAAGAGCTGCACCGACAGCTCCCACTCCGGGAAGTCGCCGGCCTCAATCGCTTCAAACAGGTCGCGGCGGTGAAAGTCGTTGTCGGCCGCCTGCAGCTTCATCGCTTCGTCCCACACGGTGGATTGGATGCCCAGCTTGGGCCGCCAGTGAAACTTCACGAACGTGCTTTCGCCCGCCGCATTGATGAGGCGGAAGCTGTGCACGCCAAAGCCCTCCATGGTGCGCAGGCTGCGCGGCAGGGTGCGGTCGCTCATGGCCCACATCACCATGTGCATCGACTCAGGCATCAGCGAAACAAAGTCCCAGAAGGTGTCGTGGGCGCTCGCGGCCTGGGGGAAGGCGCGGTCCGGCTCCATCTTCACGGCGTGCACCAGGTCCGGGAACTTCATCGCGTCCTGGATGAAGAACACCGGAATGTTGTTGCCCACCAGGTCCCAGTTGCCCTCGGGCGTGTAGAACTTCACGGCAAAGCCGCGCACGTCGCGCGGTGTGTCCACCGAGCCTGCACCGCCCGCCACGGTGGAAAAGCGCGTGAACACAGGCGTCTGCACGCCCACTTCGGTCAGCACCTGGGCCGTGGTGTATTTCTTGAGCGAATGCGTCAGCTCGAAAAAGCCATGCGCGCCCGAGCCACGGGCGTGCACGATGCGCTCGGGAATGCGTTCGTGGTCAAAGTGCGTGATCTTCTCGCGCAGGATGAAATCTTCCAGCAGCGCGGGCCCGCGTGGCGAGGAGCGCAGAGAGTTCTGGTTGTCTGCCACCGCAATGCCCTGCTGCGTGGTCAGCACCGGGTGTTTGCCACCGGCCTGCTGTTGCAGCTCACCGGCGTTGCCGCGAAAGGTTTCAGACTGGGTGGAAGAGGGCAGTGCAGACGGCGATTTTGGTGCCGCGCCGCGCGAAGTGGGGGTTCGTGCCATGGGCGCTCCTGAAGGTTGGGATATCAGAAAAAAGGACAGCCCCCATCGTTGGATCCCAGCGCTTTGCCACGCGTAGGACACAGCCCCATGTGCGCGTCGTCGTGCTCAGGCAATGGCCGGTGGGCGCCGCAACGCACGCCGGCTGGTGTTTGCTACGCTTGGCGCCCACCGCGTTGATTGCGGCTGGCGCCATCGACATTTCTGCCCTTGCTCTGCTGACCCATGTTCTACGCCATCCCCCTCGAAAGCCGGCCCACCTGGCGCAACCCGCCGTGGATGACCGTGCTGCTGATCTTGGTGAACATGCTCGTGTTCTGGGGCCCGCAGCGCACCGAGGAAAACGCGCGCGACCGCGCCGCCGCCTTCTACATCGCCAGCCCCTTGCCCGCCATTGAGGTGCCGCGCTTTGTGGCGTGGCTGGAGGAGACGGGCGACAAGCATTTGCCCCAGGCGCGCGCGCTGCAAAAGGCGGGCAACCAGCGTGCGCTGCTGGCCTGGATGGAGCACGAAGACGACTTTCAGCAGCGGCTGCGCAGCCCCCGTTTCGTGCCTGCAGAAGACCCCCAGCACGCGGACTGGACTGCAGCCCGCGCGCAGTACGAATCCCGCCTGCCTGCTCCCTTCACCCGCCACTGGGCCATGGACTACGGCAAGGACGCCGAATTCCGCCCTATCACCTGGCTCACGGCCACCTTCCTGCACGGCAGCACCGGGCACTTGCTGGGCAACATGCTGTTTCTCTTCCTGTTCGGCTTCTCGGTCGAGCTGGCACTGGGGCGCACCACCTACCTCGCGTTCTACCTGCTGGGCGGCCTGGGGGGCTCGGCCCTGTCGGCCTGGGCGTATGGCGGCACTGGCAGCTATGGCCTGGGCGCTTCGGGGGCGGTGTCTGCGTTGATGGGCATGTATGCCGTGCTGTACCGGCTGCGGCGCGTGCGGTTTTTCTACCAGCTGTTTTTCTATTTCAACTACGTCACGGCCCCGGCCTTGCTCCTGCTGCCCGCGTGGATTGCCAACGAGCTGTTGCAGCACTGGCTCAGCGGCCGAGGTGTGGCCTACATGGCGCACCTGGGTGGCTTGCTCGCAGGGGCTTCGCTGATGGCCCTGGTGATGCTGGTACGCCGCCGCCCCCTGGAAGTGCCCACGGCGCAGGTAGCCGTGCCCGTCGATGGTTTCGACACCCACGTCGCCAACGCCGAGCGCCTGGCCCAGGCCATGAAGTTTGAGCAGGCGCTGCCCCAGTGGCGCGCCGCCGCCAAGCTGCGCCCGCAGGATCAACAGGTGCTCAGCGCCTGGTTCAAGACCGCATCGCTGTGGACCGACAGCGAAGACTTTCACCGCGCCGCGCGCCGCATCTTCCGGCTGCGCGCCCATGACGAGCAGACGCTGCAGTTTCAGCACGCCAGCTACCGCACCTACTTCGACAAAGCCAAGCCCGGCGCGCGTTTGCTGCCGGACGACATGGCCCGCCTGTCCCGCCGCTTTGCGCGGGCGCAGCAGTGGGGAGATGCGGAAAAGCTGTTCAACGCCTTGCACAAGACGGCGCCTGCGCACCCGGAGCTGGGGGAGACGCTGGGCATGTTGGTGGCTGCGCTGTGCCATGCGGGGCGGCGGGAGCAGGCGGCTGTGTTCCGGCCGCAGTTGCAGCAGTTGTCGCCGGGGAGTGCGGCGTTGCAGGTGTTGGGTGGGGTGTAGGTTTTGATTGAATTGGGATCTGGCGCTTGTGGGGTATGCGCTGGTAGCTATTGAATTGATAGTTTGCTGAGTGGCCCGTTCGTCTTTCGGGATTGGTTTGCTGATCTGGCGGCTTGCCTGTGCGGAGGGCGGGAGCCGGGTGTTCGCCCCGGCGGGCGAGGCACTTTTCTTTGCTTCGCC
>NZ_CAXIAK010000139.1:0-5329 GCF_964021665.1 uncultured Acidovorax sp. | reverse complement strand
CAAAAAGAATTGGGAGGATTCATGATGCCACATTTATGACACAGTAAGACTAGGAGGGCTTGCGGGGGATGCTCTGCAGGTAGTGCGGTGCAAAGCCATTCAACTGCGCAGTTTTGAGCTGCGCGTTGATGTCTCGGAAATCCGCATCGAGTGCCAGAAAGAACTCCGAGGGCTTCATGTGCAGGGCAGCGATGATGCGTTCCATATTGGCCAGCGTCACATTGCGCTCACCCCGCTCAACGCCACCCATGTAGCTTCGATCTAGCAGGCCGTTGAAAAATCCTTCGCCGCCGCCGGTGTGGGCCGCTACGATCTGAAGCCATCCAAGAACGACCCAGACGAGAAAGATGAGAGGAAACCAAGACTTCCAGGGGGCGATGTTCAGCTACATCAGCCTTGAAGAGCGCGTGCCACCGGCACACCCGCTGCGCAAGTTGCGCGCCGTGGTCGATGCGCTGCTGGCGACGATGCACAGCGAGTTCGAAGCGGTGTATGCCCGCCGTGGGCGCCCCTCGGTGCCGCCCGAGATGCTGCTCAAGGCCCTGCTGCTGCAGATCCTGTTCTCCATCCGCAGTGAGCGCCAGTTGGTCGAAGCGGTCAACTACAACCTGCTGTACCGCTGGTTCGTGGGCCTGAACATCGAGGACAAAGTCTGGGACCACTCCACCTTCAGCGCCAACCGCGAACGCTTGTTCAACGAAGACCTCGCCCGTGCCTTCTTCGAGCGCGTCAAGCTCAGCGCCCAGTGGGGGCGGCTTGCCAGCGACGAGCACTTCAGCGTGGACGGCACGCTCATCGAAGCCTGGGCCTCGCACAAGAGCTTCAAGCGCAAAGACGATGACAGCGGCACGCCGCCCGGACGCAACCCCGAGGTGGACTTCAAAGGGCAGGAGCGCTGCAACGACACCCACCAAAGCACCACGGACGCCGATGCACGGTTGTTCAAGAAGAGCACGGGTGACAAGTCCCGCCTGTGCCACATGGGGCACATCCTCATGGAGAACCGCAACGGGCTGATCGTGGATGTGGAGATCACACACGCCAATGGCACTGGCGAGCGCGAAGCGGCGCTGGCCATGTTGGGGCGCCGGGGCAACAGGAACAAGCGGGCCACGGTCGGTGCCGACAAAGGCTACGACAGCAAGGCCTTCATCAAGGGCTGCAGAAAGCTCAAGGTCACGCCACACGTGGCGGCCAAGGACAAGCACTCGGCCGTCGATGGCCGCATCAAGCGCCACGAGGGTTACAAGACCAGTCTGAAGGTGCGCAAGCGCATCGAGGAGGCCTTTGGCTGGATCAAGACGGTGGGTGGTCTGGCCAAGACCAAGCTGATCGGCCAGGCCAAGCTCGCGGGCCAGGCCCTGCTGTGCTTTGCCACCTACAACCTGGTGCGCATGGGCAGCATCGGCGGCTGGTGGGACGCGCATCATGCGTGAGCCATGGGATACGTGCGCCCGAAACGGGCAAAACGGCCTGCAAACAGGCCGAAATGGCCCTCGCATTCGCTTCGTAGGCGCGTCTGGACGACTCGCTTCTTCGAAATCCACGACCCTGGCGCGTTCGATGAGCATTTTTTCAACGGCCTGCTAAACCGCAGTAATGCGCAAAACCTTCCTGAGAAAACCCCTGTGCTTTGCGAAACGCACGTACGGCTTGCCCGAAAGCCTTGAGCACGGGAGAGCGGTCTGCATCAGTCATTGGTTGGCTTGCCATGAGCGCAATGGTTACGTTTCGTAGCAGGCTTGACCACAGTGCATCTGCACACGGTGTGAAGGATCACGGTGTGTACACACACGGGTTTCAGCGCGACGGGCTATGAAGTCACGGGCTATATGGAGACGGACTATGCGTACCATTGCGCAGCCGGACAGGGGATGCAGAGGCGGCGTTGTCGTGGGTGGCTACCGTCGCAGCATCTGCCAGAGCTTGGCTGTCATCGGGATAGAACTCCTGCAGAATCTCAGCGGCTTCATCGGGTGCATCTTCAAAGCTGCCATTCGCAAAGCCAAGGCGTGCAGCACCATCCAATGCGGTTTGATTAAAACCAGCAGCCAATCGCTCGGCTGCTAATGCGTGGGCTTGTTCAATGGCTGCATTCAACGACATCCCAGAGCGCACCACCAAGTCTGCGTAGTAGATGGCTGAGCGATGCGACTGCGTGGTCGACTTGCCGCGCAGCTTGAGCTCCAGCGGCATACAGGCCAGATGTCCCCCAGGGACGGCTGCGAAGTACTGCAGGCGGGCGACCAAGGTGCGGATGCTGTTAAAGCCGGTGGTTCTGAATACAAAGCTGCCAAGCTCATCACCGTCCCCGATGCTCACATTCAGTCGCCCATAGGGCTTGCAGTGCCCCATCCCAAACCGGCAGGTATCCGGCCCTGAACAGGCCAACTCCTCCAGCCCTTGGCCTGTTACACGCTTGCAGCTCTCGCCATTGCCCACGCACACCGGGCGAGCCGTTGTGCGGTCAAACATGCAGTAATCTGCCCGCAGATTCAGGTCCGGGTCATTGAACAGCACCCGCACGGGGATGCTGCGCAGCTTGCGCTGGGCTGTAGCTGGTGCAACCGTCTCTGAAGCGTCAGCCACCCCCATCTTGTCTTTGAGTGAGCGTTTGCCTGTTCGAGCAGGTGCAGCGCTAACAGGCGTCTCACTTTGCAAATCAGAAGGCTCCGAGCCTTCTTTTATGCCGCTGCAAATTGGACCAGGTGCTGGACTGTGGCGCAACGCCTCATCCAAAGGATGCAACACCCACTGGCCCCGCTGCTGCACTTGGGTGGTGATGGTGAATTCATCGTCCTTCTCAGGTAGGCGCTTGCCGTTCTTCTCAACCACCTTGCCAATCGAAATCCGGCCAATCACCGGTGGGGTAATCATCAAACCTTTGATCATGTCTCGCTCCAAAAAAAGAAAGCTCCCGGTGGCATAGGCCACAGGGAGCGAAACGGGGCTATATGGAAAGAGCTGTCAGCTCAGGCTGGATACACACAAAACCGGCGTGAGCCTGGACGCGTGCTTAAGTAGGCTTTGGCTATGTCTGGATGGTCTTTGACGAATTGCGCGGTATCGAACGTTTGCCCGTCTTTGCTGCGTCGCCAAGTCACGGAGCCACCACAGGCAAACGTGGCCTTGCCAGCTTCGCCCATGTGGATCTGAATGGCTTGGCGCAGACGTGCTTCCTTCTTCTGTGCGGTATCGAGCTGCTCACGGGCCTGCAGCAGAGCTTCAAACGTGGCATTGAGTTGTGGGTCTTCACTCATGTCCACGTCTTCACCGACGCTGTTCGGATAGAGGCAGCGCAGCGCTTTCTCAGCACTGTCAGAGCCATCTCCGGGAGGCGGCGTATTGCTTTCTACCAGTTGCCAGAATGCGCGCTCCATCTCGATCAAACGGGCAATCAATGCCTCATCCCGCTCAATGCGGAAGATGCGCAGCTCTTGTCCCCCAATGAGTACAGCCACATCCGCTGCCTTGTAGCCTGTGACGGCCAGCTGGTGCATGACCTGCAACTGCACGTACTCAGGCACGCCATCCTTCCAAAGGCGTGCACCGTGGATGCCTGCAGTCTTGCACTCCAGAATTTGCACCTCGGATGAACCAACCACCTCACGATCCACATTGGCCAGCATCCAAGGATGCTTTGGATGCTGCAGCACGGCATTCACACGGCGTACCTTGTTCCCTGTGCGCTTGGTGTAGTGGGCAGCCACTATGGGCTCTAGCAACGTACCCCAGAACATGGGGCTGGTGTCATCGTTGGGGTCTACAGCAGGCAGCAAGTCAGCCTTGCCTGTCTTATGCATCCACAGCTCCAGCTGGGACTGATAAGGGTTAAGGCCCACTGCTGTAGCGGCATCGGAGCTACCAATGCCTGTGCGGCGAACTTCCAGCCAATCGTCTCTGGTTAAATCCTTGGTCGAGACCAGGCGCAAAGCAGCCCCTTTGCGGGTGGCAGGTGCACGTGCGGTAGACAGACTTTGCAGATCTAGATTGGCATTGCTGAGCAAGTGAACAGACATACAAATCTCCTTGACCCGCAGAAATTGCGGGCATAAAAAACCGCCTTAGAAGGCGGTTCGTGGTGGTGGAAAGTAGATGGGAAAGCCCAGAGGAGAAGGCCAGTAGGGCCATGTAAGCCAGCGTCTGAGCATGATCAAGACACCAGCTGCAAAGCGTGGTCCAAAGCACGCTGCTTGATCACAGCACCTTGGCCAAACCAAGCACTATCCAGACGGTTGTCTTGGCTGCGTGCTTGTTTTTCATGGTCAACGAACTCGGTCACAGAGCAAAGCAAGCCCCAGGCAGTGTCTTTAGCTGCATGCATTTCTGCACCTCGACCGTGGCCCTCATAAAGCATCTGTACCTTTTTCAAGGCTCGCTCATTGGTCAAGCCGACTGACAAATCAGAGTGACTGTCTGTATTGCAGATCACCTTGAGAAAGTAGTTCATCGCCTCATGGGTCTTGACCTTGCGCTCGGCCAAGGTCTTCATGCGATACATAAAGCTGTCCCACTGACCAACTGCGATACCGAGTTGGCGTTTAACGGCCTGTGCGTCGAACGTAGTGCTGTGGGGCACCTTGACGGAGCCAACGCCATCCTTGAGTGCAATCGTCAGTGTGTTGTTACACACCACGCGCACTGTTGTAGGCATGGCTACGGTAGCCAGAGATCCATCGCATGACGTTGCCAATAGCAAATAGCCGTTGACCACATCATTGCCCTTCAACGCGACAGATTTACCAGTGCGTGCCAGCGCCCAGAACTTGCGGCCAGCCTTGAGTACGCCTGCAGTTTCCAGCTCGTAGCCAGCCACTTCGGTCAGGTCTCGATAGAACTCCAGTACCTCACGTGGTTGAACCACGTTGTAGCGACTGCCCACTACGGACAGTGGTGCCTGAGTGTCACTGCGGTAGAGCACTTTTTGTTCAGGAAACTCTTTGGGCTCGGCATACAAGCCAGAGAGTCCTGAATCTCCATTGGAGGCTAGATAACGGACAGGCGTTTCTTGAATACGCCAGTCCATGCCTGCAGCTTGTGCCCAGACATCAATGCTTTGTTTGGCAGGCAAAGCGTTGCCAAGTTCGTGCCAAGGGGTTTGGCCGGTATAGGCCATGGTTTCGATAAGGTGTGCCATGAGTGTGCTCCTTAAATGAATCAAAGGTGGAAAGTTCAAGACAGTGGTGAGGCTGTGACTTACTGTGGGATGTCACAGCCAGCAAATGAGTGCTGGCCGTTGAATGCATGACCGCAGTCCAAACACTGGTAGTTGTCCGTATCCGTCCAGCCACCCCATCTACCCCGAATGAGCAATTGCAAGCACCATCGT
>NZ_CAXIAK010000138.1:0-5375 GCF_964021665.1 uncultured Acidovorax sp. | reverse complement strand
ATCCTGACCGAGTCCAGTCGAATCAGCCAACCCTGGGCTACGCCATTGGCGGTGTTCATTTGCACCGGTTGGCCTTTTGTATATTGCAGCCCCATGCGGTCGGCATCGGCCTTGCCAATGGCGACGGTGGAAGCCCCGGTGTCCACCATGTATTGCATGCGCGTGCCGTTGATCATGCCGGTGTTGATGAAATGGCCGCGCGCGTCCGCCATCAAGACAACCCGCCGACCTCCAGTCCGGCTACCCACGCTCACTGGTGCCTCACCCAGCCGTATGGAGCGTCGAGCCCCGTCTACTTCGACCAGGGCCTGCTCTTTCTCGACGGAGATCACTCGCACGCCTTGGTGGGTTTCGCCCACGGCAATACCACGCGGTGCACTGCCATTGACCACCAACAGTGCCTTGCTTCCAAGAATGCCCGCCAGTGCAACGGCCGTCTGTGCCTGAGCCAGTCCGGTACTCAGTGCGGTCAGCAGCAGCGCTAAGGCGTACAGGCGGGCGTGGTACAGCACGTTTCAATCTCCAGACAGTGAGGCTCTGCCAGCACTCCCAGAACGGCGAATCAATCGCGGAAGTTGTCGAAAGACAGCGGAACATCCGCCACGTCTTTGCGGATCAAGGCCATGGCGGCTTGCAAGTCGTCGCGCTTGGCCCCGGTCACACGCACCTTGTCCTCTTGAATGGCGCCTTGAACTTTGAGTTTGCTCTCTTTGAGCAGTTTCTGAATCTTTTTGGCCAATTCGCTCTCGATGCCGTTGCGCACCTTGATGACCTGCTTGACCTTGTCGCCACCCATCTTCTGAACGTCGCCCTTGTCAAGGAAGCGCACGTCCACGTTGCGCTTGGTGAGTTTATTGCGCAGCACGTCTTCAATTTGTGTGAGCTGGAACTCGGCATCACCGATCAGGGTGATTTCCTTGTCCTTGATCTCAATGCTGGCAGCGGTGCCTTTGAAGTCAAAGCGTGTGGAGATTTCCTTGACGGTGTTTTCCACGGCGTTTTTTACTTCTACGAGGTTGGCTTCACAAACGGTGTCAAAGGATGGCATAACGGGCTCTCACGGGCTAAGCAATACGGGAAGATCGCCAGGGCAGGGCCCAATGCGACAATCGTGGCAATGGTAGTCGAGAAAAACGTCCCTTTACAGCCTTGGAACACCTTCGGTATCGCAGCCCGTGCGTTGAATCTGGTTCGCATTCGCGAGGTGGCAGATCTGTTGCAGGCGCGTAGCGATCCAGCGCTGAGCCAAGCTCCATTCTTTGTGTTGGGAGGCGGCAGCAACATTGTGCTGACGGGCGATGTCAAGCCCACCGTGCTCAAGATGGAGATCAAGGGTTTTCGTCTGGTCGAGGAAACCTCCAAAGCCTGGATTGTCGAGGCTGGGGCCGGAGAGGCCTGGCACGACTGCGTGGCTTGGACGCTGCGCCAGGGTTACCCAGGTCTGGAAAACATGGCGCTGATTCCCGGAACGGTGGGCGCATCGCCAGTGCAAAACATCGGCGCCTATGGCGTGGAGCTGCAAGACCGATTCGAGTCGCTGGATGCGGTAGATATGGCCACCGGCCAGGTGTTCACCCTCACTGCAGAGCAATGCGCTTTTGGATACCGTGACTCAGTCTTCAAGCATGGCGCGCCTGTCACGCCCATTGAGCGGGAAGGCGTGCAGCCCTTGGGCTTGGCGGGCCGAGCGGTCATCACCCATGTGCGCTTTCGTTTGCCTCGGCCGTGGAAGCCCGAGTTGGGATATCTGGACCTGGAACGTCGACGTGCCGAGGCTGGTATCGAGTCCCCCGCGGCGCAAGAAATTTTCGATTGGGTGTGTGAAATCCGCCGTGCGAAACTGCCTGACCCTGCGGTGTTGGGAAACGCCGGGAGTTTCTTCAAGAACCCCACGGTGACCCCTGAGCAATGCTCTGACATCATTGCCCGAGAGCCTCGAATTGTTCACTACCCCATGCCCGATGGCTCGGTCAAACTGGCGGCAGGGTGGCTGATCGATGCCTGCGGCTGGCGCGGCAAGACCATCGGCAAGGCAGGTGTCTATGAAAAACAGGCGCTGGTGCTCGTCAATCGAGGTACGCCGCAGGACAGCGTGACAGGAGGCGAGGTTATGACGCTGGCGAAGGCCATCCAGACCAGCGTGTACGAGCGTTTCGGCATTCGTTTGGAGCCTGAGCCCGTCGTGGTCTAGCCTGCGTTTGTGCTGGCATCTTTGGGAAGCTTGCGGTGCCTTTCCTGCACGGCCTCTACGTCGGTCAGTCCCATTCGCAAGCACAGTGCATGGGTCATCTCCCATGCATCTAGCAGTTGCTCATGTGTGCTGCCTTCCGGTGGGTATTCCCCTTTTTCCAGGTGAAACGCCAGCGCCGCCAACTTTGAAAACCCAAGGTTGGATGATGCGCCCTTGAACCCGTGGGCTGCTGCTTGCAATGTCTCCTGAGGGCCTTCTGCCATGGCTTGTAGCAAGGCATCCAGACTACCGGACTCGTCGCTGAAGTAGCCCTGCAGCAGTGAGCGGTAGCCTTGCACCGTCACTCCCACGCAAACTTCACCCACCATCGCCATGTCAATGTGCGAAGTGACATCCCCGGATTTGAAGCGCCTGCGCGCAGTGCGTTTGGCTTGTGGCGGGGCGGTTGCCTGCTGCTGCGATGTCAGAGGCGCCGTGCTGCTCGTTGTTTCTTTGATGGTGGGCGCTGAAGAGGCTGGGACGGTGCTATCTGTTGCTGGTGCAGCAAACATTTCTGACAGCAGCGATTGAATGGTGTCTACGCTCACCGGCTTAGCGATGAACGTCGTCATGCCTGCTTCAGTGGCTTTCTCACGGGTTTGTGCAAAGACATCGGCGGTCAATGCCACGATGGGCAAGGTCTTGTATTGGGGCCATTGACGCAGTGTTCGGGTCGCCTCAAACCCATCCATGACGGGCATGTGCAAATCCATGAACACCAACTGAGGTGGTTTTTTCTGAACCTCAGCGACAGCTTGTTCGCCGTTTTCTGCGAATCGGGGCACGTGCCCCATGCTGGATAGCAGTGCACCCATGTATTTGCGATTGACCATTTGATCATCCACCACCAGGATATCCAGCCCAGCCAGCTCAGCCGAGGACGCCGCCGGAGTGGGGGGGCTGGCCGAGTGAAACGGGCAGTTTCGGAGGCGCTGCCAATGCCAGAGGTAACGTCACCGTGAAGGTGCTGCCTTGACCCAAAACGCTGTGCGCCTTGATGTCTCCACCCATTCTTCGCGCGAGGTTGCGCGATATTTCCAACCCGAGCCCTGTACCCCCAAAGCGCCGGGATGTACTTGCATCTCCTTGGGCGAAACGTTCAAAAAGCTTTGTCAGGGTTGCGTGATCCATACCAATTCCCTCATCCACCACGTCCAGGCGCAGAGGGTAGATGTTAGGTTGGTCTGGCCCGGCTTTTTCATCCCTGCCTACCTTGACGGCGACGGTGCCTGCATCGCTGAACTTGATCGCGTTGGTGACCAGATTCAAAAATATCTGCCGGAGCCGCGTTCCATCTGCTTCCACCCACGAGGGCAGGTCGTTCGTTAATTCCATAGCGAACCCCAAGCCTTTTTGCTGGGCGAGCGGCCGCATCAGCTTCTCAATTCCTTCCAGCAGGGGTGGCAAGTGAACCGGAACGGGATGAATGCTCATCTTTCCCGCCTCCATCGCCGAAACGTCCAAAATATCGTTGAGAAGCGACAGCAGGTGATCTGCCGAATGGCGGGCCGTGTAAACGTATTCCCTTTGGCTGGAATCCAGGCGAGTTCTCTCCAGCAAAGTGAGCATGCCCAGAACGCCGTTGAAGGGCGTGCGCAACTCATGACTCATGTTTGCCAGAAACTGGCTCTTGCCCCTGTTCGCCTCCTCTGCTGCTGCATTGGCTGCCTGCAGACTTTCGGTTAGTCGTTGCAGAGCCTGGCGTTCTTTTTCCTGCCGGTATTGGCGCCATGCTAAGGCTGCCGCAGCTAGCAGCAGGATGACCAATTGAGCCACGATCAACACCATGATGTGACCGCTTTGCGTCAACATGGTGGACTCCTGCTCCTCCAGCAAGGAGGAGACATGGCGATTGGCGGCCATGGTCAACTCCTGCACGTCGGGGCCGAGTCCGTTGAACTCTTCGACCAGTTGCTGAAATTCTTTTTGGCTGGGTGCCTTGTCGCTGCCCAGCAACTGATCTGTCCGAGTCACCAGCGCTTCGAGCCGCGGCATGGTCTCCATGTACGCGCGTTGCTCATGGAGGGCCGTGGTGCTGGGCGTGTCATGCATCACCTGAAAACGGCTAGCGAAGATATCGCTGCGCAAGCGAAGCTCGTTCAAGGGCTTAGGCACTTCGCTTTGTGCATGAAGTTCCAGGGCCTGCCTAAGACGTAAAAACTCCCGTTCTAGCTGGAATGCGAGCGCAGTGATGGAGTCACTTCGCAGATCACTGCTTTTGCGAATTGATCGCTGTTGCGTTACCTGCAGCGCCAAAAGCACCGCCATGGCCGCCGCCATGAATGTGGTGCCTAGCGCCAGCCATAAGAGGTAGCGCCGGTTGTTGCGACGGGCAGGCATGAAACTTTTATTCGACTTTGATGGACTTGAGCTGCCAGGCGGAGCGGCCATAGTATTTCGACGCCTTCAGTTCAGGCTTGGAATCGAAAGGATAGATGATGAAAAGCGGGCCCTTGGTGCGCACTGAAATCGCCATATCGTCGATCTTGTGAGCCACGATGACGTCGAACAGGTTCGCATCTTCGGCAGGAATGGTCGTTTTATAGTCATTCAGTGCCAATGCTGTCAGTGTTTTTCCGCTGGACTTCACTGCCGCCAGAACGTCACGCAGCAGTGGGCCGGTGAACTTGGTTGGCTTTTTGTCCCACGGGGTTTTCGTGACAAAAGTTTGTTGGGGAAGCTTTTGCAGCATCTCCAGGTCAAAAACCGCGACGTTGTCCCGGTTGGTTTCACCAATTTTTCCCGATATCGTCAGGATGACTTCGCCTGCAGGGGGTTGCAAGGCCCATGCGGGGGCGGTGACCAAGGTAAGGGCTGTGATCCGGGCGATCCAGCGGGATAGAAAAGAGATGATGTGCATAGATGACCTCTCATGAGAGGAAAAGTGATGGTGAATTCTATGTTAAAAATGATTTAAATGATTGTTTTGGTTAAAAAAGGCTCTGTCACCTGAACGTGTTGGTGTCCTCTGCCAGATGAGATTCGGCGTCTTCGCCTGAAACCCACGCCAGCGCTTGGCTCGCGGCTCGTCGACAGAATTTCATCAACACGAATAGGTGACAGAGCCTAAAAAAAAGCCGCCCCTGAGGACAATGCCAGTCAGTTAAGCCCGCAGGCGGCTTGATCCAGTAAAAAGGGGACGTGT
>NZ_CAXIAK010000137.1:0-5655 GCF_964021665.1 uncultured Acidovorax sp. | reverse complement strand
TGTGGTTGGGTGAGCAAATCACTGAGCGTGGTTTAGGCAACGGCATTTCCATCCTGATCTTTGCAGGTATTGCCGCAGGGCTCCCAAGCTCTATTGGTGGTTTGCTGGAATTGGTCAGTACTGGCGCGATGTCAGCACCTGCTGCGATCTTCATCGTACTGGTGGTGGGTCTGGTAACATACTTCGTTGTGTTCGTGGAGCGAGGCCAGCGCAAGATTCTCGTGAACTATGCCCGTCGTCAGGTGGGGAACAAGGTTTACGGCGGTCAGGCGTCTCATCTGCCCCTGAAGTTGAACATGGCCGGCGTGATTCCACCGATCTTTGCATCGTCGATCATTCTGTTGCCGGCAACAGTAGTGAATTGGTTCAGTGCAGGCGATTCGATGCGTTGGCTGAAGGATATCTCTGGTGCACTGACCCCTGGTCAGCCCATCTATGTGATGTTCTATGCGGCCGCCATCATCTTCTTCTGTTTCTTCTATACGGCGTTGGTTTTCAACAGCCGCGAGACGGCAGATAACCTGAAGAAGAGCGGTGCCTTCATCCCTGGAATTCGCCCAGGCGAGCAAACTGCCCGCTACATTGACAAGATTCTGGTTCGCTTGACTCTTGCCGGTGCTGTGTACATCACCTTTGTGTGCTTGCTGCCCGAGTTCTTGATTCTCAAGTACAACGTGCCGTTCTACTTTGGTGGTACATCGTTGTTGATCATTGTGGTGGTGACCATGGACTTCATGGCCCAGGTTCAGAACTACATGATGTCGCAGCAATACGAGTCTCTGCTCAAGAAAGCTAATTTCAAGGGTGGCAGTGCTGGTTGAAGCATGATTTCTGAGTAGCCAGTGCTGCTCAGAAGTTATGAAATTAAGTTAAGTGAGCGCCCCAGGAGTTTTCGCGGGCACGCATTGTGTTCCGTGCAAAGCAGCCGGGACGGATGGAAAAGTTTTAGGAGAATGCAATGAGAGTTTCGGCTTCGGTCAAAAAAATCTGCCGCAACTGCAAGATCATCCGCCGCAAGGGTGTGGTGCGCGTGATCTGCACGGATCTGCGTCATAAGCAGCGCCAAGGTTGATTGGAAAGTATTAGAGGACGCATATGGCACGTATCGCTGGCATCAACATTCCGCCTCACAAGCATGCGGAAATCGGTCTGACCTCCATTTTTGGCATTGGTCGCACCCGCGCTCGCAAGATTTGCGAAGCAACTGGCATCGCTTACACCAAGAAGATCAAGGATCTGACGGATAGCGATCTGGAAAAAATTCGCGAGCAAATCGAACAGTTCACCATTGAAGGTGACCTGCGTCGCGAAACCACCATGAACATCAAGCGTTTGATGGACATTGGCTGCTACCGTGGTTTCCGCCATCGTCGTGGTCTGCCGATGCGTGGTCAGCGTACGCGTACCAACGCCCGTACTCGCAAGGGTCCGCGCAAGGGTGCAGCTGCACTGAAGAAATAAAGAGATTGAAAGATCATTATGGCTAAGTCTCCTGCCAATAACGCAGCTCAGCGCGTTCGCAAGAAGGTTCGCAAGAACGTTTCGGACGGTATTGCACACGTGCATGCCTCCTTCAACAACACGATCATTACCATTACCGATCGTCAAGGCAACGCTTTGTCTTGGGCGTCGTCTGGTGGTCAAGGTTTCAAGGGCTCGCGCAAGTCCACTCCCTTCGCAGCACAGGTGGCTTCCGAAGTGGCTGGCCGCGCTGCCATTGACCAAGGTATCAAGAACCTGGATGTCGAGATCAAGGGTCCTGGTCCAGGTCGTGAATCCTCTGTGCGCGCTCTGGGCGCCTTGGGCATCCGCATCACATCGATTTCCGATGTGACGCCTGTGCCGCACAATGGCTGCCGCCCTCAAAAGCGTCGCCGTATCTAATTTTTTTAAGCCCACCGCCGCCTGTAGACGCGTAAGCGCTCCAGGCGGCTCCCGCAATGGTTTGCGGTAGATGACATAAAAGGAAGCTCAAGTGGCACGTTACCTCGGCCCCAAGGCCAAACTTTCCCGCCGTGAAGGCACGGACCTGTTCCTGAAGAGTGCTCGTCGCTCCATCGCTGACAAGTCCAAGTTCGATTCCAAGCCTGGTCAGCATGGTCGCACCTCCGGCGCCCGTACCTCTGACTACGGACTGCAGCTGCGCGAAAAGCAAAAAGTCAAGCGCATGTACGGCATTTTGGAAAAGCAATTCCGCCGTTACTTCGAAGCCGCTGATGGCAAGAAGGGCAACACCGGTGCGAATCTGCTGTTCCTGCTGGAGTCACGCCTGGACAACGTCGTGTATCGCATGGGCTTTGGTTCCACACGTGCAGAAGCCCGTCAGTTGGTTTCGCACAAGGCGATCACTGTGAACGGCCAGTCGGTCAACATCCCTTCGTACCTTGTGAAGGTCGGTGATGTGGTCGCTGTACGTGAGAAGTCCAAAAAGCAGGCCCGTATCACTGAAGCATTGCAACTGGCCGCTCAAGTGGGCATGCCCGCTTGGGTTGATGTGAATGCCGACAAGGCAGAAGGTGTCTTCAAGAAGGTGCCTGATCGTGATGAATTCGGTGCGGATATCAACGAATCCCTGATCGTTGAGTTGTATTCGCGCTAATCACTCGATCTAGTTTTCGAGTAAACCGTTCCTAAACCGCGAGGCATCGCGGTTTAGGCGCTTCACCAGCCTTACCGGTGTAACGAGCTGGGGGTATTGAGAGGAAGTTTGAATGCCAACAAATTTGCTGAAACCCAAGACGATCAATGTCGAGCAGCGGGGCCACAACCGCGCCAAAGTGGCTCTGGAGCCGTTTGAGCGGGGCTATGGCCATACACTGGGCAACGCTATCAGACGCGTTCTGCTTTCGTCTATGGTGGGTTACGCAGCGACTGAAGTCACCATTGCCGGTGTGCTTCACGAGTACTCCTCTATTGATGGAGTTCAAGAAGATGTGGTGAACATTCTCTTGAACCTGAAGGGCGTGGTGTTCAAGCTCCACAACCGTGATGAAGTGACCCTGAGCCTGCGCAAGGACGGCGAAGGCGTCGTGACCGCACGTGATATTCAGACACCCCACGACGTAGAGATCGTCAACCCCGATCACGTGATCGCACACTTGTCGCAGGGCGGCAAGCTGGACATGCAGATCAAGGTGGAAAAGGGCCGTGGTTATGTGCCTGGCAGCATGCGTCGTTACGCCGACGAGGCTACTAAATCTATTGGCCGTATTGTTCTCGACGCCTCTTTCTCTCCAGTCAAGCGCGTTAGCTACACAGTCGAAAGTGCCCGCGTGGAGCAGCGTACCGATCTGGACAAGCTGGTCGTAGAGATTGAAACCAATGGCGCGATCACTGCGGAAGATGCCGTGCGTGCGTCTGCCAAGATTTTGGTGGAGCAGTTGGCTGTGTTTGCCCAGCTGGAAGGTGGCGAACTGACAGCCTTTGAGACACCCTCGGGCCCACGTGGCGGTGCTACGTTCGATCCGATTTTGCTCCGCCCAGTGGATGAATTGGAACTGACAGTGCGTTCTGCCAACTGCCTCAAGGCAGAGAACATCTATTACATCGGTGATCTGATTCAGCGCACCGAAAACGAGTTGCTCAAGACGCCTAACCTTGGTCGTAAGTCGCTCAACGAAATCAAGGAAGTCCTGGCTTCCCGCGGTCTCACCTTGGGTATGAAGCTTGAGAACTGGCCACCAGCCGGTCTCGACAAGCGTTAAGTTATAATTTTCGGTTCTCTGAATGGGAACAGTGCGTTGGGCAGTACCTGATACGGCTGCTCAATTTAATTAAAGTAAAAGGAAAGCACCATGCGCCACGGACACGGCCTCCGTAAACTCAATCGCACCAGCTCGCACCGCCTTGCGATGCTGCAAAACATGATGAACTCGCTCATCGAGCATGAGGCCATCAAAACAACGGTCCCCAAGGCTAAAGAACTTCGCCGCGTGATCGAGCCCATGATCACTTTGGCTAAAGAAGACTCCGTCGCCAACCGTCGCCTCGCATTCAACCGTCTGCGTGACCGTGACAGCGTTACCAAGCTCTTCAACGAACTGGGCCCACGCTTCAAAGCCCGTCCCGGTGGCTACACACGCATCTTGAAGATGGGTTTCCGTGTGGGCGACAATGCTCCTATGGCTTACGTCGAACTGGTTGGTCGTGCTGCGGAAACTGAAAATTCTTCGGCAGCTGCTGAATAATAGGGTATAATTTAAATCTACCGCGCGATGGAGCAGTCTGGTAGCTCGTTGGGCTCATAACCCAAAGGTCGGAGGTTCAAATCCTTCTCGCGCAACCAATAAAATCAAGCACTTAGCTTGTCTTCAAGGCTCACTTCGGTGGGCCTTTTTGTTTTGGCCCAAATTTGGCCCAAATTTGGCCCATTCCTGGCCCACCCTTGGCCCAAGAAATTTGCTGATCTTCGTTTCTGACCATTGGGTATTGGCCAGCATGGATTTCACATAGTCACCTGCTCCCGGTTTGCAGCAGACGTCCCTGGAGCTGCAGGGACGGCGACTTCCCCCACCACCGGCATGTCCTCCCAGCACGTCGTGTAAGCCGGTGACCTGCGCTCCTGCCGCATGGCCCAACTGGCACGCTCTCCCTTTGCCTGCACTCCGGCGCTCGCCAGGTTCACCGTGCCGCGCCCATAGCGTTGGTTGAGTTCATCGAGCACCCCCATCAGCCGCTCCCGGGTGCTGTCCTCTGTCTCCTGTGGTTCCAGGTCGAGTTCCCGCTGTCGCAGCTTTGCGCTGTGCAAGTCCAGCAGCATCACGCCCGCCTTGATGAACAGGTAGCCCGGCCGGTAGATCCGGCGCAGGCCGGTCAATGCAGCATGAACGATGGAGACGGTGTCGCTGGTGGCGCTTCGCAGCGGCACGGTGATGGACCGCGCGTACTGCGGACCTTTGCGGTAAGGGCTGGTGTGAATGAACACCAGCACATGGGCCGTGTGGCTGGCCTGCCTGCGCAGCTTCTGCGCGGCCATGCTGGCAAACGTGCTGATGGCCTGCTCCAGGGCGGGGAGCTCACTCACGGGTTGCCCAAACGAGCGGGTACAGGCGATCTCCTTCTTGGGTGGTGGTTGGTCGTCCAGTCCGATGCAGGGCATGCCTTGCAATTCGCGCACCGTGCGCTCCAGCACCACCGACCAGCGCCTGCGCACCGTGGCTGGATCGAGCCGAGCCAGGTCCAGCGCGGTCTCTATGCCCGCTTCCTTGAGCTGGGCTGCGATCTTGCGCCCCACGCCCCAAACTTCACCCACTTCGGTCGCTTCCAGCACCGCATCCAATTCTTCACTGGGCAACTGCACAAGGTTGCATACCTGGGCAAGCTTCGAGGGGTAGAAACCAGGTTTGCGTTCAGCCGTCTTGGCCACATAGTTGGCCAGCTTGGCGAGGGTCTTGGTCGGCGCAATACCTATCCCGCAGGGTATGCCCACCCACTGCAGCACACGCGCACGGATGGCATGGGCTCGTTCGGTCATGTCGCCCCGGATGCCACTGAGGTCCACGAAGCTCTCATCAATCGAATACACCTCATGCCGATGGCCCAGCGCAGCAACCAGGCTAGGGTCTGTTGAGAATCATTCTGAGATGTGTGAATGGATGTGTTGCAATAGGCGCATGAGCATTCGATGGGTACTGACAGACGCACAATGGGCCAAGA
>NZ_CAXIAK010000136.1:0-5922 GCF_964021665.1 uncultured Acidovorax sp. | reverse complement strand
CTCTCGGGGCTGGCCGCAAGCTCGGTGGACGTGCTGATCCACGGCGAGACCGGCACCGGCAAGGAGCTGGTGGCTCGCTGCCTGCACGAAGCCAGCCCACGCAGCAAGGGCCACTTTGTGGCCATCAACTGCGGCGGGCTACCCGACACGCTTTTCGACAGCGAAATGTTTGGCAACGAAGCCGGGGCCTTCACCGGGGCGGGCAAGCGGCGCATTGGCAAGCTGGAACATGCCAGCGGTGGCACGCTGTTCCTTGACGAGATCGAAAGCATGCCCATGGCCATGCAGATCAAGCTGCTGCGCGTGCTGCAAGAGCGTGTACTGGAGCGCCTGGGCTCCAACACCCTCATTCCCATCGACTGCCGCGTGGTGGCCGCCACCAAGGTGGATTTGCTGGACCTGTGCAAACAAGGCAAGTTTCGCGAAGACCTGTACTACCGCCTGAGCATCGCCACGGTGGATCTGCCGCCGCTGCGTGAACGGCGTGAAGACGTACCGTTGCTCTTCGAGCACTTTCTGATGCTGAGCGCGGCACGCCACCAACAGCCCGTGCCCGAGCTGGCCCCCGGCCAGCTACAGCAACTGCTGGGCTACCCCTGGCCTGGCAATGTGCGTGAACTGCGCAACGTGGCCGAGCGGGCGGTGCTGGGCATTGCCGCCAGCGCTGCGCCATTTGCCGCGAAGGCGGGCGAGGGCACAGACCCCGCGCCCGTGCAGGCCCTGGCTGCCGCGGTGGATGCTTTTGAGCGCACCTTGATTGCCGAGGCCTTGCGCCAGCACGGCGGCAACCTCACCCGCACGGCCGAAGCCTTGCGGGTACCCAAGACCACACTGCACGACAAGATCCGCAGGCATGGCCTGGGCTCGTGACCTCAGCGGCTCCGTGCAAGGGCCGCTATGGCGCTATGGATTGGTGCCTGCAGGCGCCAGTGAGCGCAGCAACTCCAGCGTGGGATAGCCATCGGCCACCAGTCCCTGGCTTTGCTGGTACTTGCGCAGCCCGGCGCGTGTGGCGGGGCCCAGAACGCCGTCGGGGGTGCCCGTGTCAAAGCCCTTGGCGTTCAGCGCCGTTTGCAGTTGCCGCGTTTGCTCGCGCGACAGGGGTTGCAGGTCACGCGGCCAGTCGGCCACCACGCCGGGGCCGCCACTCAGGCGCTGCGACAGCAGCGCCACGGCCAGTGCGTAGTTGGTAGAGTTGTTGTAGCGCAGGATGGTGCGGAAGTTCTTCCCCACCAAAAATGCAGGGCCCCGCGCACCGGCGGGCGCCAGGATGGAGGCAGAGGCCAGGTCGGGCAGGGCGTTGCCGTCCATGGCGCGCACCCCTTCAGCAGCCCACTGGGCAGTGCTTTGCCGCACGCTCAACTCAGCCCTGGCGTGGTCAAAGCCCGGTGGTAGCTGCACTTCGGTCCCCCAGGTTTCACCGGGCACCCAGCCTTCCCGCTCCAGAAAATGCGCGGTCGATGCCGCCACGTCGGGGATGCTGCCCCAGATGTCGCGGCGCCCGTCGCCATCGGCATCTACCGCGTAGGCCTGGAACACGGTGGGAATGAACTGCGTGTGCCCCATGGCACCGGCCCAGGAGCCGATCATGGCTTCTGCCGCAATGTCGCCCCGGTCAATGATGCGCAGCGCGGCCAATAGCTGCGAGCGTGCCCAGTCGTGCCGACGGCCCTCGTAGGCCAATGTGGCCAAGGCGTCCACGGTTTTGAAGGTGCCGAAGTTGCTTCCGTAGTTGCTCTCAATGCCCCAGATGGCGGTGACCACGCTGGCGGGCACGCCGTAGCGCTCCGCAGCAGCCTGCAGCGGGGTGCTGTGCTGCTCCAGCTTGGCAAGGCCCTGGCTGACGCGCAGGGGTGACACGGCGCTGTCCAGATACGCCCAAGGGGTGCGTGTGAACTCGGGCTGTGAGCGGTCCAGCTCGATGACGAGGGGCTGCCATCGGGCCTGGGCCAGCACGTTGCGCACCGTGTCGGGGCGAATGCCTTCAGCCAGCGCCTGCGCAGCAAAGGCATTGCGCCATTGAACAAAACCTTCTTCATGCCCGTCTGCCGCTGCGGGGGCTGCTGGCACGGCGGCGGCTGGGGGCGGAACGGCAGGTGCCGCAGGCGCAGCAGGTGGCAGGGCCGCAGGTGTGCCTGCGCCGGGCGCCGTGGCGCAGCCGCCCAAAGCCAGGGCGCAGGCCAGTGCCAGTGCAGATGCCTTGGCCGTGAAGGGGACTGGAAAGCGGAGGCAGGGCAGGGGTGGTGTGGGGTGAAAGTAACGCATGCCCCATTGTCCAGCCTCGCCGGTGCGCCCCTGTGTCAGTTGGTATAAGAGCGGCTAACAAAACTCTTCTGGCTTCGTTGCTGTGTCTTGTCGTACCGCTCGTACTGCCGACGACACAGCGCCTAGCCAGAACCGCTTCGCTGAGTTTTGTTAGCCGCTCTAAGCAAATTGCTATCTATTTGGTAGCTGCTGGCGCTTACCCAATAAGCGCTGCGTGCCAAAATGACTGTAAACCCGGTTACAGTTGACGCTTTTCGCGGGCCCGCCATTGGCTTTGGGGGGCTTTCTCCATCGCGCTGGTTTCCAGGCGGAAGTTTTCCCACCGAGCACCATGGCATCTCACACCTTTCTCTGGCACGACTACGAAACCTTTGGTGCCAACACGCGGCTGGATCGCCCGGCCCAGTTTGCCGCCATCCGCACCGATGCCGAGCTCAACGAGATCGGTGAGCCGCTGATGATCTACTGCCGGCCCGCCAACGACTACCTGCCCGATCCGCAGTCGTGCCTCATCACCGGCATCACACCCCAGCTGTGCCTGGAAAAAGGCCTGCCCGAGCGGGAGTTCGCCAACCGCATCGAGGCCGAGTTTGCCCAGCCCGGCACCATTGGCGTGGGCTACAACACCATCCGGTTTGACGATGAAATCACGCGCTTCATGTTCTGGCGCAATCTCATCGACCCCTATGCGCGCGAATGGCAGAACCAGTGCGGCCGGTGGGACTTGCTGGACGTGGTGCGCATGACGTATGCGCTGCGGCCAGACGGCATCTAGTGGCCGAGGAAGGAAGATGGCTCGCCCAGCTTCAAGCTGGAACACCTCTCCCAAGCCAACGGCCTGGCGCACGAGGCCGCGCACGATGCGCTGTCGGACGTGCGCGCCACCATTGCGCTGGCGCGGCTCATTCGCCAGCACAACCCCAAGCTGTTTGACTTTGCGCTGGCGCTGCACAAGAAAGACCGCGTCGCGGCCGAGTTGCGCCTGCCCGCCACGGCGCTCACGGCGCGGCCTTTTCTGCATGTGTCGGGCATGTTCCCGGCTGAGCGGGGCTGCCTGGCGGTGATGTGGCCGCTGGCGAGCCACCCCACCAACAAGAACGAGCTGATTGCCTGGGACCTGGCGCACGACCCGCGCGAGCTGGCCACCTTGAATGTGGACGACATTCGCCTGCGCATGTTCACCCGCGCGGCAGACCTGCCCGAGGGCGTGGCGCGCCTGCCCATCAAGACCATCCACCTCAACAAATCCCCCATGGTGGTGGGCAATGTGAACACCCTCACGCCTGCGCTGGCGCAGCGCTGGGGCATTGACCTGGCCCAGGCCGCGCAGCACGCCGAGGTGGCCCGCAGCCTGCCAGATATGAGCGGCATCTGGCCCGCCGTGTTTGCCCGGCCGCAAGAGCCTGCGCCCGATGTGGACCAGGACCTGTACGGCGGCTTTGTGGGCAACAACGACCGGCACCACCTGAACGACTTGCGCACCATGAGTGGCGCCAGGCTGGCAACCGCCCGCACGGGGTTTGACGACCCGCGATTGACGGAGCTGGTGTGGCGCTACCGGGCCCGCAACTTCCCGGAAACCCTCACGCCCGAAGAGCAGGAACGCTGGGAAGCCCACCGCGCTGCCTGCCTGTTTGATGGGCAGGGCGGGGCGCGCACGGTGGAGCAGCTGTTTGCCCAGATCGACGAGATCTCCGAAACCGCCGACGACGAACGCACGCAGGACATTTTGGGCGCGCTGTACGATTACGCCGAACACATCGCGCCCGAGCGCTGATCCGGCGCACTGCGCCGGCTACCCCAGCGCACTACACGCCTTTTTCCCCTTTTTCCAGTTTTCGCATTCGCCACTATGAGCACCAAGCCTGCCGTTGATTTCACGACCCAGATCGTCCACGCCGACCGATGGGGCGGGGCCGAAAAGGGCGCCATCCACCAAGCCATCCATTCGTCCGTGCAGTACGGCTACGACCAGGTGGAAGACTTGATTGCCGTCTTCCAGGGCACGGCCAAGGGCGGCTACAACTATGCCCGCCAGGGCACGCCCACCACGGCGGCACTAGAGGCCAAGATCACCCAGATGGAAGGCGGCACTGGCTCCATCGTCTTTTCTACCGGCATGGCTGCGCTGTGCGCTATGTTCTTCACGCTGCTGAAGGCGGGCGACCACCTGGTGGCCAGCAAGTTCGTTTTTGGCAACACCAACAGCGTGTTTGGCACGCTGGCCGACCTGGGCGTGCAGGTGACTACGGTGGATGCCACTGACGCAGCCCAGGTACAAGCGGCCGTGCGCCCCAACACCCGCATGGCGTTTGTCGAAACCATTGCCAACCCCGGCACGCAAGTGCCCGACCTGGAAGGCATTGGCGCCCTGTGCCGTGACAAGGGCCTGCTGTACTTGGTGGACAACACCGTGGCATCGCCCTACCTGTTCCGCCCGGCCACGGTGGGCGCGGGGCTGGTGATGAATTCGCTGACCAAGTGCATTGGCGGCCACGGCGATGCGCTGGGCGGCGCCATCACCGATACCGGCCTGTTTGACTGGGCCCATTACCCCAACATTTTCGAGGCCTACCGCAAGGGCGACCCCAAGAGCTGGGGGCTGCAACAAGTGCGCAAGAAAGGCCTGCGCGACATGGGCGGCACCCTGGCTTCACACAGCGCCCACCAGATTGCCGTGGGGGCCGAAACCCTGGCCCTGCGCATGGAACGCACCAGCGCCACCGCGCTGGCACTGGCGCAGTGGCTGGAGCAACACCCGGCCGTGGCCAAGGTGCACTACCCGCTGCTGCCATCGCACCCGCAATACGCGCGCGCCCGCAAGCACTTCAAGGCAGGCTCGTGGTTGCTGTCGTTCGAGCTGAAAGACCCCGACCAGTGCCTGCCCCTGTGCAACCGGTTGCGCCTGCCCATCAAGGCCACGGGCCTGGCCGACACGCGCACGCTGATCATTCCGGTGGCCCACACCATCTTCTGGGAAGCGGGCCCCGAGGTGCGCGCCAACATGGGCATTGGCGACAGCATGATCCGCCTGTCGGTGGGCCTGGAAGACGCGCAGGACCTGCTGGCCGATTTCGAACAGGCGCTGGCGGGCTGAGGCAGCCTCGCCTTTCACGGCCATGAACGCGCCCTCGGCCTTGCCCCTGCACATTGGCAAATACCAGGTGCAAGCCGAGCTGGGCCGGGGCGCCAGCGGGGTGGTGTACCGGGCGGTAGATGCGTTCAAACGCCGTCAGGTGGCTATCAAACAGTTGCACGCCCACCTGGTGCGCCAGCCCGAGCAGGCTGAACGCTACCGCAAGCTGCTGCGCAATGAAGTGATGCTCACCGCGCGGCTGCGGCACCCCAACATCGTGCGCTTGCTGGATGCGGACGAACACGCTGCGCAGCCATACCTGGTGCTCGAATACGTGGCCGGGCAGCCGCTGTCGGCGTTTGCCAGTGCAGACACCTTGCTGCCCCTGGCGCAGGTGCTGGACATTGCCTACAAATGCTGCAACGCCCTCGACCACGCCCAGCGTGAAGGGCTGGTGCACCGGGACATCAAGCCCGCCAACGTGCTGCTGTCCGAACAAGGTGAAGTCAAGCTCACCGACTTTGGCGCCGCCCTGGCGGTTCGCAGCGATGCCACGCAACTGGCTGGGCTGGTGGGCTCAC
>NZ_CAXIAK010000135.1:0-6040 GCF_964021665.1 uncultured Acidovorax sp. | reverse complement strand
GCAGGGGTGTGGCCGCAGTAATGTGCGGGAGCGGTCGGCCTGGGTCACCCTCCTCGCCGCGTCGCGCAACGGACATGCCCGACGGGATGTGCACACCCATAATTTCCCGCATGACGACCCTGCGCTCCACCCTCGATTTCCTGCTTTACAACTGGCTGCAAGCCGAAACGCTGAACACACGCGAGCGCTTTGCCGACCATTCGCGCGAGACGTTTGACGCGGTGCTCGACACCTGCGAGCGCATCGCGCGCGAGAAGTACGCGCCGTTCAACCGCACGGTGGACACGCACGAGCCGCATTTCGATGGTGAACGCGTCACGCTGCCGCAGGCCACCAAGGATGCGTATGACGCCTACGCCGCCTCGGGCATGCTCAGCGCGGCGCAGGACTACGACATCGGCGGTATGCAGTTGCCCTACACGGTGGACGCGGCGGCCAATGCCTTTTTTGCCGTGGCGTCGATCAGCATCAGCTCCAGCCTGCTGAGCGTGGGCAATGCCAACCTGCTGATGGTGCATGGCACCGATCTGCAGAAGAAGGTGTTTGCACTCAATGAGTTTTCGGGGCGCTTCTCGGGCACCATGTGCCTGAGCGAGCCGCAGGCGGGCTCCAGCTTGAGCGACGTGGCCACGCGCGCTGTGCCAGATGGTGAAGCGTTTGAAAGTGACCCGCTGGGCCCGCGCTACCGGCTTACGGGCCACAAGATGTGGATTTCATCGGGCGAGCACGAGCTGTCGGAGAACATCGTGCACCTCGTGCTGGCGAAGATTCCGGGGGCGGACGGCAAGCTGGTGCCGGGCACGCGCGGCATTTCGCTGTTCATCGTGCCCAAGAATCTGGTGGATACCGAAGGCAACCTGACCGGCGTGCGCAACGACGTGGCGCTGGCCGGCCTCAACCACAAGCTGGGCTGGCGCGGCACCACCAACACGCTGCTCAACTTTGGCGAGGGCAAATACCCGGTGGCGGGCAGGGCAGGGGCCGTGGGCTACCTGGTGGGCGAGGCCGGCCGTGGCCTGGCGTGCATGTTCCACATGATGAACGAGGCGCGCATCGGCATCGGCATGGCGGCCACCATGCTGGGCCTGGCGGGCTATTACGCCAGCCTGGACTACGCCAAAAACCGCCCGCAGGGCCGCCTGGTGGGGGCGAGTGGCAAGGACGCTGCGCAGCCCCAGGTGCGCATCATCGAGCACGCCGACGTCAAGCGCATGCTGCTGGCGCAAAAGAGCTACGGCGAGGGTGCGCTCGCGCTCAACCTGTTCTGCGCCCGCCTGGTGGACGAGCAGCACACCGGCGAGCCTGACGCCGCCGACGAGGCGCGCCTGCTGCTCGAAGTGCTCACCCCCATCGCCAAGAGCTGGCCCAGCGAGTTTTGCCTGGAGGCCAATTCGCTGGCCATCCAGATCCACGGCGGCTACGGCTACACGCGCGACTTCCCGGTGGAGCAGTACTGGCGCGACAACCGCCTGAACATGATCCACGAAGGCACGCACGGCATCCAGGCCATGGACCTGCTGGGCCGCAAGGTGTTGATGGAAGGTGGCAAGGGCCTGGCCTTGCTGGCAGGCCGCATCAACGGCACCGTGCAGCGCGCCCTGCAGGTGCCGCGCCTGGCCGCACATGCCAACGCATTGGCTGGCGCCTTGCAGCAGGTGGGTGCCGCCACCAAGGCTGCGTGGGCCACGGGCGAGCCCGGTGACGCCTTGGCAAATGCCGTGCCCTACATGCAGGCATTCGGCCACACGGTGCTGGCATGGGTGTGGCTGGACCTGGCCCTGGCAACGTTGGCCAAAGACGCTGCCGTGGCACAACCGGCCAGCGTGGGCCGCATGGGTGCCATGCAGTTTTTCTTCCACTACGAGCTGCCCAAGATTGGTGCCTGGCTGCAGGTGGTCAGTACCCGCGACGCCACCTGCGCACAGATGCCGGAAGACGCGTTCTGAGGCGCCCAGCACCGCGCGCGGGAAGCCCCCGCGCGCAGGATCGCGCAGGCGACACGGTTGTGCCGCCTGCATCACCACAATGTGCGGCACACACCGCAAAGGCAGCTGCCACAGCGGTGCGGCGCCAAGCCCTCAGGCAGTAGCGCTGCCCAACCCCGATTGCAAACACAAGGAGACACCACATGACCCATCGCACCATCCAGCAACTCTTCGACCTCAAGGGCAAGACCGCCCTGGTCACCGGCGGCTCGCGCGGCCTGGGCCTGCAACTGGCCCACGCGCTGGGCGAAGCCGGTGCCAAGGTGCTGCTCAGCTCACGCAAGGCGTCTGACCTGGAAGAGGCCGTTGCCGAGCTGAAAGCCGCTGGCATTGATGCGCAATGGATTGCCGCTGACTGCGCCAACGAGGCCGACATCCGCAGCCTGGCCGACGAAGCCATTCGCCGCCTGGGTGGCCATGTGGACATCCTCGTCAACAACGCAGGCGCCGCCTGGGGCTCGCCCGCCGAAGACCACCCTGTGGACGCCTGGGACAAGGTGATGAACCTGAACGTGCGTGGCTATTTCATCCTGAGCCAGCACATCGCCAAGCACAGCATGATTGCCCGCAAGCAGGGCAGCATCATCAACGTGGCTTCCATCGCCGGTCTGGGTGGCAACCCCAGCGGCATGAACACCATTGCCTACAACACCTCCAAGGGCGCGGTGATCAACTTCACCCGCGCGCTGGCGGCCGAATGGGGCAAGTACAACATCCGAGTGAACGCCATCTGCCCCGGCTTCTTCCCCAGCAAGATGACGGTGGGCACGCTCAAGGCCCTGGGCGAGGAAAAACTCAAGGCGGGCGCACCACTGGGCCGCCTGGGCGACGACGAAGACCTGAAGGGTCTGTGCGTGCTGTATGCGTCGGATGCGGGCAAGCACATCACCGGCCAGTGGCTGGCGGTCGATGGGGGCGTGAGCGTAGTGACGGGCGGTTGAACTAGAGTACAACTCCCTGCGCGGCTTTGCCGCTTTTCCCCTTCTCTCGGCTTTCCCGGGAAGGGGAGCCCACCAGCGCGGCGGGACGGTCCCTGGCCTGAATCGCGCGTCTCTTAGTTTGCCTACCGAGGAATTGTTTTGAAAAGTTTCGGCGTTGAAATCCCCTTTGTCACCCACCTGGGCTTCACCCTGCACCGCATGGAAGGTGGTGAGTCAGAGTTGCACTACGAGGCCAAGCCCGAGCATTTCAATTCCTTTGACGTGACGCACGGCGGTGCGTCGATGACCCTGCTGGACGTGGCCATGGCCACGGCCGCGCGCAGCGAAACGCCGGACATGGGCGTGGTCACCATCGAGATGAAGACCAGCTTCATGCAGCCCGCCAAGGGCCCGCTGGTGGCCAAGGGGCGGTTGATTCACCGCACGGCCACGCTGGCTTTCACCGAAGGCTCGGTGTATGACGCGGCAGGGCGCATCTGCAGCCATGCCACTGGCACGTTCAAGTACGTCAAGCGCTTGCCGGTAGACGGGCGCAACATCAACCAGCTCAAGTCTGTCTCGACGGACTGAAGCGACGTAGTACAAACCAGCACTTCAAGTATTTTTGGCCTCTGGCGCTTGCAGATAAAGCGCTGGCAGCTATTGAAACCATAGCAAAAGGATTTTCCATGCCCATCAATCAGCAGATCCTCCTCGACAACCGCCCCCAGGGCGAAGCCGTGGCCAGCAACTTCAAGCTGGTGTCGGCAGAGACGCCTGCGCTGGCCGATGGCCAGGTGCTGGTGCGCCACCACTACCTGAGTCTGGACCCCTACATGCGCGGCCGCATGAACGAGAGCAAGAGCTACGCCGCATCGCAGCCCCTGGGCGAAGTGATGATTGGCGGCACGGTGGGCGAGGTGGTGGAAAGCCGCAACGCCAAGTACGCCGTGGGCGACAAGGTGGTGGGCATGGGCGGCTGGCAGGAGTACAGCGTGGTGGATGCCAATGCCCCTGGTGCGCTGCGCAAGGTCGATACAACCCATGTGCCGCTGTCGCACTACCTGGGCGCCGTCGGCATGCCCGGCGTGACGGCCTGGTATGGCTTGGTCAAGATCATTGCCCCCAAGGAAGGCGACACCGTGGTTGTGAGCGCTGCGACCGGCGCGGTGGGCAGCGCGTTTGCTGCCCTGGCCAAAGCCCGCGGCTGCCGTGTGGTGGGCATTGCCGGTGGTGCGGACAAGTGCAAGTACGCCACTGAAGAGCTGGGTTTTGACGCCTGCATTGACTACAAGGTGCATGGCGACGTGAAAGCCATGTCCAAGGCACTGAAGGAAGCCTGCCCCAACGGCATCGACGGCTACTTTGAAAACGTGGGCGGCTGGATCATGGACGCCGTGATGCTGCGCATGAACGCCTTCAGCCGCATCGCCCTGTGCGGCATGATCGCTGGCTACGACGGCGCACCGCTGCCCATGGCCAACCCCGCACTCATGCTCATCAACCGCATGAAGGTCGAGGGCTTCATCGTGAGCGAACACATGGAAGTCTGGCCCGATGCGCTCAAGGAGCTGGGCACCCTGGTCGGCACCGGCAAGCTGCGTCCGCGCGAAACCATTGCCCAGGGCATTGCCGCCGCACCAGAGGCGTTCTTGGGCCTGCTCAAGGGCAAGAACTTTGGCAAGCAACTGGTCAAGCTGATCTGATGACATTGAAGTGGACCTGGGCCCGCTTTGACGACCTGGGCGTGCACGCCCTGCACGACGCGCTGGCCCTGCGCTGCAAGGTCTTCATCCTGGAGCAGGGCCCGTACCAGGACCCCGACGGCGCTGATAAGCAGTCCTATCACCTGCTGGGCTACGACGAGGCGGGCGTGCTACAGGCCTGCCTGCGCGTGGTGGACCCGGGCGTGAACTACCCCGAGCCCTCCATTGGCCGCGTGGTCACCGCCAAGGAAGCGCGTGGCAACGGCACCGGCCGTCTGCTGGTGGCCGAAGGGCTGGCCCGCTGCCAGCAGGTGTGGCCGGGCAGGGCGGTGCGCATCAGTGCGCAGGCGCACCTGCAGCGCTTTTACGGCAGCTTTGGGTTTGTGGCGGTGTCGGACGAATACCTCGAAGATGACATCCCCCACATCGAAATGCTGTGGACCCCACCCGTGGTGCAGGGCTGAACGGGCGCGCCGCGCGTGTGCCCCAGCTTGTTACGCCGCAGTGCACACGCAAGTGCTTTTGGTTGAAAACGCTGTACAGGAGATTTCGCCATGTCTGCCCTGATTCTTCACCACTACCCCTCATCGCCCTTTGCGCAAAAAATCCGCTCAGTGCTGGGGTTCAAACAACTGGCGTGGAAGTCCGTCATCATCCCCAGCATCAGCCCCAAGCCGGATCTGGTGGCCCTGACGGGTGGCTACCGCAAAACCCCCGTGCTGCAGGTGGGGGCGGATATTTATTGCGACACCGCACTGATCTGCGACGTGCTGGAGCACATCCAGCCTGAACCGGTGCTGTATCCGCCGCACCTCAAGGGTGTGTCGCGCGTGTTTGCGCACTGGGCCGACAGCACGTTGTTCTGGGCCTCTATGGCCTACAACCTGCAGCCCAAAGGCGCTGAGATGCTGTTTGCCAGCCTGCCGCCCGCTGCTGCCCAGGCGTTTGCAGAAGACCGCAAGGCCATGAGTGCAGGCATGGTGCGCCAGCGCCCACAAGACGCTACGGCTGCCTACCGCTCGTATCTGCGGCGCATTGCGCACATGGTGGAAGAGCATGATTTTCTGTTCGGCACCGAGCCTTGCGTTGCCGACTTTGCTGCCTACCACCCGCTGTGGTTCACCCGCCGCGTGGTGCCGTTGATGGACAGCATCTTTGAAGCCACCCCCGCCGTGCTGGAGTGGATGGACCGCATCGAGGCACTGGGGCAGGGGCGCATCGAAAAATTCAGCGCGGCAGACGCGATCACCGTGGCGGCAGGGGCTGAGCCCATGCCGCTGCTGGACGATATTTTTCAGGACGAGCACGGCATTGCACTGGGCACCCAGGTACAAATTGCTGCCGAGAGCTTCGGCACTGAAGTCACTGAAGGGGAGCTGCTGGCCGCCACCCGCACCGGCGCTGCCGCCGAAATGGTTGGCGTCGGGCA
>NZ_CAXIAK010000134.1:0-6425 GCF_964021665.1 uncultured Acidovorax sp. | reverse complement strand
GTCTTCGCATCAGTCCGGACGGCAAGCAGGCCTACGTCGCCAACCTCAAGGGCGGAACGGTGTCGGTCATCGATACCGCCAGCCAGAAGGAGATCGCGCAAGTTCCTGCAGGCAAGGGGCCGGCTCAAGTGGGCTTCACGCCGGACGGGAGTCTTGTCTTGGTGTCGCTGTCGGAGGAAAACGCGGTCGCCGTGATCGACCCGGCTACGCGCAAGGTGATTCGCAAGGTTGCCGTCGGAACAGTCCCCATCCAGCTGTATGTCACGCCGGATTCGCGCACGCTGCTGGTGGCCAATCAGGGCACGCCCAAGAAGCCTGGCAAAACCGTCAGCCTGATTGAGCTGGAGAGTTTCAAGGTTACCAAGACCGTCGTGACCGGCGCCGGTGCTCATGGCGTGGTTGTCGACCGTGAAGGCCGGTACGCCTACGTTACCAACATGTACGCCAATTCGGTTTCCGTGCTTGATGTGAAGGATCGCAAGGTTGTGAAGACCGTTCCGGTAGGCAAGACTCCCAACGGCATCAGCATTACGCCTTGACGGTTTGTCCGTCGCTTGCAGCTGTCCGGCAAGGTGCAAAAAAAGTAAAACAAGACAACCTGGGCGTTTACAGAAATGACGGTCATCGATATTCGCATTCAACGAATCACGCAGCTTTACGATTCATTGGACCCTTCGCCGCTCCATGAGAAAACACTGAGCCGTGCTGTGGAAAACTATATCGTTGACTGTGCGGGCGAGTATGGTTTAGATGAATCGCTTCGTCTCATTGTTCATGTCCCGACGTCGATCAGAGAGTACGAGGTGGAAATTGCAGGAGCGATCCATGCGCACTTTCAAGCGCAATATGCGCAGTGCAGGCGCCGGTATCGACGAAGGATGCGACAGGGCACTTCCTGTTAACGGGACTCGCCGTTCTGGGTACGACGCTGCTTGTACGGGCCTTATTGGGTAATCCTGGCAACAGCCAGGTGCTTACGGCCATCAGGGAAGGGCTGTTGATTGTTGGCTGGGTGGCGATGTGGCGCCCGATCGAAGTACTCTTGTTTGAACGTGTGGAAAATCACCAAAACATGGCGCTTTTTGATCGTCTTTCCCACATCGAAGTGGGGTTCGCCCTAGAGAAGACCGAGTTTGACCATGATGCAAAAAGTGGGCAGATAGGGGATCTGCGGGCACTCAGCGATTCGCCTGCGCGGAGCCCGAATGCGCGCGACGAATCTTTTTTTACGATAGCGCGTGCGCCATTCTATCGGTCGATGACCGCAGGCGTGGCGTCGGAGAATTTGAAATGAAATTGAGACCACTTGTCCTTGGCGTGGGAGGGGGATTGGTCTTGCTCGTGGTGGCTGGAATCCTCTATTTCTTCTTGAGTGCCGGTGGCAGGCGGGAGGCAGCGTTGACGCATACCTTGCGTCCTGATGATCCTCAGGTCTTGCAAGTAGGCGCTCGCATATACGCTCAGAACTGTGTCGCCTGCCACGGCACCAAGGGCGAAGGCCAGCCCAACTGGCGTGATCGCGGATCGGATGGCTTGCTTCCTGCGCCGCCGCACGATCCCAGCGGCCACACCTGGCACCATCCTGATGCGCAACTTTTTGCCATCACCAAGCATGGCCTTGCCAAGCTCATCGACCAGCCTGACTATCGCACCGCCATGCCGGTCTACGACGGCGTGTTGAGCGATGACGAGATCGTGGCCGTGCTGTCCTGGATCAAAGCGCAATGGCCGCTGGAGGTACAGCAGCGCCATGACGAGATCAGCGCCCAATACCGCAAGTCCCTGCCTCGCTAGCTGTCGGGACGACGGCAGAAGCAGACTGAATCGCTTCAACATGATGAAAGACTTGACCTTGACATCATGGGAAGGCAAAAAATAGAACAAGCGTCTTGAAAGGCATTGACATGAACCATCACCCATCACCCATCACCCACATCACCAGCCCTCGGGGGCCAGTCGGCTGCCCTTGACGACATCTCACCGAAGGCGGACGACTTGAAGGATCCTGTGTGCGGTATGAGCGTGACCTCCCAATCGCCTCATCAGGCCATGCATGACGATCATCACTACCGCTTTTGCAGCACGCACTGCCGCGACAAGTTCATTGCAGACCCTGTGCGCTATAGGGTGAGCGAGGCACCGGTCGGTACATAAAATGCCGGCGCGCTCTATGTGTGCCCCATGCTCCCTGAAGTGCGCCAGGATCACCCAGGGCGCTGCCCCAAGTGCCAAATGAACCTGGTGTTGGAAGACCAGGCCAAGGACGGAACTGATGGTGCTCATCATCACGCCCACCATGCGCAGGGCCATGCGCAGCCCGGGGCGACCACCGACAAGGCCGCAGAAATGCCGGCTGGCACAATCTATACCTGCCCCATGTATCCCGAGGTGCAACAGGATCATCCCGGCAATTGCCCTAAATGCGGCATGTCATTGGAGGGCGGTCTCAAATCTGAAGTGCAACACCGCTGGTTGATATTCAATGAATGGTAGCGGAGCTTTTCTCGGCGATAGCCGCCATGAATCGCTGAAAAGCCTGGTAGGGAGAATCCCAGCCGAGAGTCTGACGAGGACGGTTGTTCATCAGATCGGCCATGGAGTCCAGCGCATCCTGGTCATGCATGCTCAGGTCTGTGCCCTTGGGCATGAACTGGCGCAGCAGCCCATTCGTGTTCTCACAACTGCCTTTTTGGGGTCGTCTCAGAAAACGGAAAATAAAGCACGTTAAGCCGGTGGCAGTGGTCGCAACGGTCTGAACTTGCCTGCGCCGACCTTGGTGCTGCTGCGCCAGAGGTAATCGCCGGTCAGATTGATGTGTTCCCACCCCAGCGGTGACAGGTATTGAAACAGCGTCTCGTCTACCGGTTTGCCGTGCCCGTTCAAAGCATTGGTTGCCCGTTCCAGATAGGCCGTGTTCCAAAGCACGATGGCCGCCGTTACCAGATTGAGGCCGCTGGCCCGGTAGCGTTGTTGCTCAAAACTGCGGTCGCGGATTTCGCCCAGTCGGTTGAAGAACACCGCCCTGGCCAGCGCGTTGCGCGCCTCGCCTTTGTTGAGTCCGGCCTGCACGCGGCGGCGCAGCTCCACGCTTTGCAGCCAATCCAGTATGAACAGCGTGCGCTCAATGCGCCCCAGCTCGCGCAGTGCAACGGCCAGTCCGTTCTGACGCGGATAGGAGAGCTTGCCCTCAACGATATCGCTGACTCGCGCCAGGGCCCGATGATCGTCAGTGGAAATGCTCTCGAAAATATCGATTGGCGCACTTTTCCTGAGGAATCTAAGCACATTTCTGGCTCGTCTTGCGTAGTGAGCAAATGCGAGGGTCTCGTTCATCGCCTCTATATGAGGGCAAGCCAGGATACGGCCAGTTTTGACTCATAAGCCTTTCGGTTATTAAAGAATCATCATTTATTCCTTCTTGTATCGACGCGTCACCCTTGACTCGCCAGAGGCCTGCTCACTTGACCTCTGGTGCTTCACCACCACGCTTTTTACGAAAAGATTTCTGCGTCGGTCTGAACTGCTCCACCAGTTCACGCAAGGTGCCAGCTTCGGCCTTGTGCTGTGCAACTGCCTGAAGAGCTTGCTGTAGCTCGACCGATTGCGCCTGGTGCGCCCTGGTAATTTCGGCCAAGGAGGCGCGAGCACCGGCTGCTTCTGCCGCCAACCTGCTCTGTGCAGCATTGGCTTCGAGTAGTTTGGCGTGACAGTCGCGTTCGGTCTCTGTCAGCTTGCCTCGCAATTGCTCCAATTGCTTTTCCGCCTGGGCACGCGCGGTTCGCTCTCGGTCAATTTCCCGAAGCGCCCGGTGCTCCGCTTCGGTAGATCGCTGGGCGGCTTCATCAATAGCTGCACGTCCTTTTTCCAACTCGGCGCTGAAATGCTGCCTGCTCTTCGATTGCTCCTGCTTTAGCTCATCCACCTGCCTGGACAGCGCCTCACCTCTCGCTGTGCTCGCAGCGTGCGCACGCCGTTCTTGCTCAAGCTCTGCAGCAAGGGCCTGAGCTCGGGTCTCCAGTTCGGTGACTTTGGTCTGTGCGGTCTGTATCTGGGTCTCCAGGACGGCGCTTCGCTGCAGAGCCTCCTGCAGGCCTGGCTGTACAGCGAAACCATGGACCGCCGCGTGTGGGCCGCCATGCTCTTGCTGCTCGCAGGAGGAATGGCGCTTGTTCTGGACCAGGGCCTACAGGGAGGAGTTCAGCTGATGGGGTTGCTTGCCGTGTTGCTGGCCACGGTCGCCTGGGGGGTAGACAACACTTTGTCCCGTGGACTGGCTGAGCGCGACCCCAGCCAGGTGGTGATGGCCAAGGCTACCTTGGGAGCCGCAGTGACGGCTGTATTGGCGGTTTCGACTGGGGAGCCTTGGCCTTCGTTATCCGCAGCACTAGGACTTCTCGCCGTGGGAGCCACTGGCTACGGCCTGAGTCTGCGCTTTTACCTTCTTGCCCAACGGGCGTTTGGCGCGGCGCGCACAGGCTCGGTGTTTGCTTTCGCGCCCTTCATCGGTGCTGCCGTGGCCTTCGGTTTCGGGGACCGCTCTGCGGGATGGTTGATGCTGCTGGGCGGGGTATTGATGCTGGCGGGAGTGGTACTGCACTTGGCGGAAAGCCATGGTCACGAGCACACACACGAAGTGCTTGAGCATGAGCATGCCCACCGGCACGACGATGGGCACCATTCACATGTGCACTTTGTGATGCCAAAGGGCAGCCACAGTCACAAGCACACCCATGAACCTATGACCCACGCTCATCCCCATGCTCCTGACGTGCACCATCAACACGTTCACTGAACCCCAGGGATTTTTTGTCTGCTCCCCCGAGGTCACTTGACCGTCAGGTCGGCGACCAGGCGAGCCTTGTAAGCCCTTTCCCGAATAGCATCCTCGCCGTCAGTCGCCCATACAAACGTGCTCTTCCATGCCCAAACCGTTCCATCGATCCGAAGAAATCGTAGGTCACCAGCTTTGCCATCCACGGTTGCGACTTGACGCTCTCCTTCGAAATCCAAGGTGAACGCATGCGTTCCTGGCTTCAACTTGAAGCGCACCATCGTGTTGGGGAGAGTCTCGGCGGCCATTTCGTTATCCGCGCTGATCTTCACAAACCGCCCGCCATCTCCCCAGTTGCGCCGTACGACGTAGACGGTGAGCGCATTCGGATCGGGAGTAAAGCGCTTCGCCTGAGCGTCGGCATTCAGGCTGGGGGCGGGTACCCGAGTGCACGCGACTACTCTGCCCTTACTGGTCTTGTAGCAGTATGGCGCTTCGGCGGAGGGATCGGCCCCAGTAGAGGTAGCACAACCCGCCAGCAGGCTAGCTGCCAGCACAGAGCTGAGGATCACGGAGAGGCGGCGGGTGCCTGAATATGCAGTTATTTTTGTCATGGATCTGTTTTTTTGCTGTGGAGGTTGTTGCGTATTGCCTGAAGCTTCATCAGCGACCCCGGTACCGTCACCCACTGTCTGCCTCCTTGGATTGCATATGGCGGCACCGCGATTTCGGTGTTTTTCGGTGTTTGAAACGCATTGCCTGTCGATCCCTCAGTCTCTTGGCCAAGCGTCGGCTGTACTTGATTTTTATGTCCATTGGCGGATGGCGTTTGAGCCAGATACGCCGCAGCCTCCAAAACACAAACACGGAGGTCAACAAGCCGATCCAAATCCAGAACAGTTTGGCAAAAGGCGCGACCTGTGCCGCCTGCATTGACATGGATCGCTCCTTTTTGCCTCCAGCAAAGGCATATTGCCGATGGGCTGACCGAACTCGCCGCTATGTAGTCAGTTGCTTTGACGTGAACGGACTGCTGAAAGTGGATCAACACTGGGACGTCGCGAGGGCGATCCCCCCAGCCAGGCTTCGTATTACTTCAGCGTGAAACGAACAGAGGCAACCGACTTGCCGGCCTTCGAGACAGCGACGACGGCTTTGGTACCGGCGGGGACTTTGAAGCTGCCCGTGGCTTCCAGCTTGCCGTCACCGGCTTGGAGCTGGACATCCTGTTTCTCGCTGCCTGCCAGCAGCGTGACCTTGGCGGTCATTCCCGCCACGGCAACTGGCTTTCCATGATCGCGCATATAGAGCTGCAGCTTGTCGGCGCTGGCGACGAGTTCGTACTCGACCTCCTTGGCTTCGGCGACAGCACCACCGTGCATCGGTTTGATGTCGTGACCATGGTTGTCAGCAGCGAACGCCGTGCCGCAGGCCGACACCGCCACTGCGAGAATGAGTTGGGAGAGTTTCATGACATTTCCTTTGGGGTTGGAGAAAAGGGAAGGTCCCGCGATCAGCGAGCGGGACCGTTTCAACTACACGGGAGCGGACACGTCCGGGGGATGCGAGGGCTCAGCAGACACGTCCTCATCTTCCTCGTCGGGCCGGTGGGCCAGACGGTAAAGAATCGGCAGCACGAGAAGCGTGAGCAGCG
>NZ_CAXIAK010000133.1:0-6605 GCF_964021665.1 uncultured Acidovorax sp. | reverse complement strand
ACGCCCACCTGGACCACAGCGGCTACCTGCCCCTGCTCGCCCGCGACGGCTACCACCGCGACATCCATGCCACGCGGGGCACCCGCGACCTGTGCGCCATCCTGCTGCCTGACAGCGGCCACCTGCAAGAGGAAGACGCGGCGTTCCTGAACCGCCACAAACTCAGCAGCCACAGCCCTGCGCTGCCGCTGTACACCCGGCTGGATGCCCTGCACTGCCTCAAGCAATTCAAGCCCCATGGCCTGCACCAGCGCTTTGAGCCCCTGCCCGGCTGGCAGGCCACGTTTTCGAACGCCGGGCACATCCTGGGCGCGGCCAGCGTGCTGCTGGAAGTGGGCGGGCGCCGGATTCTGTTCTCGGGCGACCTGGGGCGGCCCGATGACATGCTGATGAACCCGCCCGACGCGCCGCCCAAGGCCGACACGGTGCTGGTGGAATCCACGTACGGCGACCGGGAACACCCGGCCGAAGACTTGTTGAGCGAACTCGGCCCCGCGCTGGCGCGTCTGGCTGCACGCGGGGGCGTGGCCGTGGTGCCGGTGTTTGCCGTGGGGCGCGCGCAGGTGGTGCTGCATGCCATCGGCTTACTTAAAGCGCAGGGCGTAATTCCAGCCTCACTCAAGGTGTTTCTCGACAGCCCCATGGCCGTCAGCACCACGGGGCTGTACCAACACCACCTGGGCGAACACCGCCTCAATGCCCGGGAAGTGAACGCGCTGGAGCATGGCGCGACGATGGTGCAAACCCCAGAACAATCCAAAGGCTTGGCGCGCTTGCATGGCCCCATGGTCATCCTGGCGGCCAGCGGCATGGCCACGGGCGGCCGTGTGCTGCACCACCTGGCGCTGCATTCTGGCGACCACCGCAACATGATCATCCTGACAGGCCACCAGGCCCCCGGCACCCGCGGGGCACGCCTTGCCGACGGCGAGCGATCCATACGCATTCACGGGCAAGACGTTGCCGTGAGGGCGGAAGTGGTCAAACTCAACTCCGCCTCTGCCCATGCCGACAGCCACCAGCTCATCGCCTGGCTGCGCAGCATGGAGCACGCACCCGACCGGGTGTTTGTCGTGCATGGCGAAATGAGCGCATCAGACCAGTTGCGACAACGCATCTCGCACGAGCTGCACTGGCAAGCCCAGGTGCCAGAGCACGGCTGCACCGTCGAGCTGTAGGCTGGGGCTTGGCCTGCGTTGGGTGCGGCAACATCGCACCCAACAGCCTAAATTTTTCAAAAAAGAGAGCGCCTGGCGCTTATCCAGTGCGGCCTAGAGGCATATTTCATTAGAAATTCGCCTCTGGCCGTGGCGTCCCAGTCAAAACCCGACAACGATGCAAGTCATCGCGTTTTGCGATGGCTTTGAGTGAAAATTGAGTAGAAAATAGAAAGCCTTCTCCGAATAAGAAGGCAAGCCCTTTCAACGCCCGCCATGAAAAGCTCAGAGCGCAACTTTGCGCGCCGCATTGACCTCACCTCGCTGCAACTGTTTGTGGCAGTGTGTGAGCTCGGCAGCATTGGCCGTGCGGCGGAGCGGGAATTCATCGCCGCATCGGCGGTGAGCAAGCGCTTGTCCGACCTGGAAGCCGCGGTAGACACCGCCCTGCTCTACCGCCACAGCCGCGGCGTCACCCTCACCCCGGCGGGCGAAAGCCTGCTGCACCATGCGCGCACCGTGCTTTTCGGGCTGGAGCGCATGCAGGGCGAATTGAGCGAATACGCCGAAGGCGTGCGCGGGCATGTGCGTGTGCACGCCAACATCTCGGCCATCTTCCAGTTTCTGCCCGAAGACCTGGGCGCGTTTGCGCGCCAGCACAGCCAGATCAAGATCGACCTGCAGGAACACCTCTCCAGCGCCGTGCTGCACGCCGTGCAGGAAGGCGCCGCCGACCTGGGCATCTGCAACCTGGGCATGGGCAGTGGCGGCACGCAAGAGCTGCCCAGCCGCCCTTACCGATCTGATCGCTTGATGCTTGTGGTGCCCGCAGGGCACGAGCTGGCAGCGCTGGACGCTATTGATTTTGAAGCGGTGCTGGACTGGGACATTGTGGGTCTGCATGCCAACAGCAGCATCAGCCTGGCGATGCGCGCTGCAGCGGCTGCCGCCGGTCGCCCCTTGCGCCAGCGCATCCAGGTCACGGGGCTCGATGCCATGTGCCGCATGATCGACAACGGCCTGGGCGTAGGACTGCTGCCCGACCGCGCCTTTGCGCTGATGCGCAGCGTGGGCCGCCTCACCGCCGTGCCGCTGACGGATGCCTGGGCCCGCCGCGAACTGCGCGTGGTGGCCCGCGACTTTGACGCTCTGCCCGTGACATCGCGCCTGCTGGTAGAACACTTGACAGCACCGCGCCAAGCCCCGATACCAGCCACCGTGACCACCCCGGAATTGGCACCGCAACACTAGAATCATTGACCCACCTGAAAGAAGACCACGCTATGGGACGCACCCTCTACGACAAGATCTGGGACGAGCACGTTGTCCACACCGAAGAAGATGGCACGTCCATCCTCTACATCGACCGGCATCTGGTGCACGAGGTGACCAGCCCACAAGCCTTTGAAGGACTGCGCGAAGCCGGCCGCAAGGTGTGGCGCACCAGCTCCATCGTGGCCACCGCCGACCACAACACGCCCACCACCGGTTGGGAAAAGGGCTACGACGGCATCACCGATCCAATCAGCAAAGAGCAGATCACCACGCTGGACAAGAACATGGCGCAGATCACGCCCGCCGCGTTCTTCCCCTTCATGCACAAGCGCCAAGGCATCGTGCACGTCATCGGCCCCGAAAACGGCGCCACACTACCCGGCATGACGGTGGTGTGCGGCGACAGCCACACCAGCACGCACGGCGCGTTTGGCGCACTGGCGCATGGCATTGGCACTTCGGAAGTCGAGCACGTCATGGCCACGCAAACCCTGCTGGCCAAGAAGGCCAAGAACATGCTGGTGCAGGTCGATGGCACGCTGGCCAAAGGCGTCACGCCCAAGGACGTGGTGCTGGCCATCATCGGCAAGATTGGCACCGCGGGCGGCACGGGCTACACCATTGAATTTGCAGGCTCCGTATTCCGCGCGATGAGCATGGAAGGCCGCATGACGGTGTGCAACATGGCCATCGAAGCCGGTGCCCGCGCCGGCCTGGTGGCCGTGGACGACAAGACGATTGAATACGTGAAGGGCCGCCCCCTGTCGCCCACGGGTGTTGAGTGGGATCAGGCTGTGGAGTACTGGAAGACGCTGCACTCTGACGCCGACGCGAAGTTTGACGCCGTGGTCAAGCTCGACGCCGCCGACATCGTGCCCCAAGTCACCTGGGGCACCAGCCCCGAGATGGTGCTGGGCGTGGACGCCCGCGTGCCCGACCCTGAAAAGGAAAAGGACGCCACCAAGCGCGGCGCCATTGAGCGCGCCTTGACCTACATGGGCCTGCAGCCCGGCAAGCCGATCAACGACATCACCATCGACAAGGTGTTCATCGGCTCTTGCACCAACAGCCGCATCGAAGACATGCGCGAAGCCGCTGCCGTGGTGAAGAGCCTGGGCCGCAAGGTGGCCAGCAATGTGAAGCTGGCCATGGTGGTACCTGGCTCGGGCCTGGTGAAAGAACAAGCCGAGCGCGAAGGGCTGGACCAGATCTTCAAGGCCGCAGGCTTTGAATGGCGCGAGCCCGGCTGCAGCATGTGCCTGGCCATGAACGCTGACCGCCTGGAGCCCGGCGAGCGCTGCGCATCCACCAGCAACCGCAACTTTGAAGGCCGCCAGGGCAATGGTGGCCGCACCCATCTGGTGAGCCCCGCCATGGCAGCCGCCGCCGCCGTGCATGGCCACTTTGTGGACATCCGTCAATTTGCCTGACCCTCAACCAAGGAGCACACCATGAACAAGACTGTCGCCTTCATCACCCTCGCGCTGGCCTTTGTGCTGGCGGGCTGCAACACCGTGCAGGGTGTGGGCAAAGACATTGAACGCGCAGGCAACGCCATTGAGCGCGCCGCCAAGTAACACAAGGCCACCATGCAGAAATTCACCTTGCTCAAGGGCCTCGTCGCCCCCATGGACCGCGAGAACGTCGACACCGACGCCATCATCCCCAAGCAGTTCCTCAAGTCGATCAAGAAGACGGGCTTCGGCCCCAACCTGTTTGACGAATGGCGCTATCTGGACAAGGGCGAGCCCGGCATCCCCGAGAGCCAGCGCAAGCCCAACCCCGACTTCGTGCTGAACCAGCCGCGCTACCAGGGCGCCAGTATCTTGCTGGCCCGCAAGAACTTCGGCTGCGGCTCCAGCCGCGAGCACGCGCCCTGGGCGCTGGACCAGTATGGCTTCCGCGCCATCATCGCGCCCAGCTTTGCCGACATCTTCTTCAACAACTGCTTCAAGAACGGCCTGCTGCCCATCGTGCTGCCCGAAGCCACCGTGGCCCAGCTGTTTGATGAAGTGGCCGCCTTCCCCGGCTATCAGCTCACCATCGACCTGGAGCGCCAGGTCATCGTGCGCCCACAGGGTGAAGAGATCCCGTTCGAGGTGCAGGCCTTCCGCAAATACTGCCTGCTCAACGGCTTTGACGACATCGGCCTGACCCTGCGCCAGTCCGACAAGATCAAGGCCTTTGAAGCCCAGCGCCTGGCCACCAAGCCCTGGCTCGCGCACTCGATGGTCTCCTGATTCAGATATCAAGCAAAAATGGGCTCCAGCGCTTATCCAATAAGCGCTAGCAGCTATCAAAAGTAAAGCACCAGACAATGAAAATCGCAGTTCTGCCGGGTGACGGCATCGGTACCGAAATCGTGGCCGAGGCCGTCAAGGTCCTCAAGGCACTCGACCTGAAGTTTGAAATGGAATCCGCCTTGGTCGGCGGTGCCGCCTACGAGGCTCACGGCCACCCGCTGCCCGAGTCCACCCTCAAGCTCGCCAAGGAGGCAGACGCCATCCTGTTTGGCGCTGTGGGCGACTGGAAATACGACAAGCTTGACCGCCCCCTGCGCCCCGAGCAAGCCATCCTGGGCCTGCGCAAGAATCTGGGCCTGTTCGCCAACTTCCGCCCTGCCATCTGCTACGAGCAACTGGTGGGCGCTTCGAGCCTCAAGCCCGAACTGATCGCGGGCCTTGATATCCTCATCATCCGCGAGCTGACGGGCGACATCTACTTTGGCCAGCCCCGTGGCCGCCGCACTGCCGTGGACGGCCACTTCCCCGGTGCAGAAGAAGCGTTTGACACCATGCGCTACTCCAAGCCCGAAATCGAGCGCATCGCCCACGTCGCCTTCCAGGCCGCCCGCAAGCGCAACAAGAAGGTCACGAGCGTGGACAAGGCCAACGTGCTCGAAACCTTCCAGTTCTGGAAGGACGTGGTGACTGAAGTGGGCCAGCAGTACCCCGATGTGGAACTGCAGCACATGTACGTGGACAACGCCGCCATGCAACTGGTCAAAGCCCCCAAGGCGTTTGACGTGGTCGTGACCGGCAACATGTTTGGCGACATCTTGAGCGACGAGGCCTCGATGCTCACCGGCTCCATCGGCATGCTGCCCTCGGCCAGCCTGAACAGCAGCAACCAGGGCCTGTACGAACCCAGCCACGGCAGCGCCCCCGACATCGCCGGCAAAGGCGTGGCCAACCCCCTGGCCACCATCCTGAGCGCGGCGATGATGCTGCGCTTCAGCCTGAACCAGGAAGAAGCCGCCCAGCGCATCGAAGCCGCCGTGCAAAAGGTGCTGGCCCAAGGCCTGCGCACGCCCGACATCTACAGCGAAGGCACCACCAAGGTGGGCACCTCGCAGATGGGCGATGCAGTAGTGAAGGCGCTCGCCTGATCGCTGGTTCGCAGCGTCATCCCCCAGGGCGGCTGTGGCCGCCCTTTTTGTTGGGGAAATCGGTGTATGCAATTCCCGCATTGGCCCATGCACGCAATCGGCTAGAATCTGCGCATGTTTGCCGCCCGCCCGTTCGCCCTGAACACCGCTACTGCCGCCCTGGCAGGCGTGGCTGTGCGCGCAATCACCACCAAAACCACGACCATTATTAAGGGCTGATCCAGCTCCGGTACCGTCGTGCGCCCTCCCTGGCCAGACGAGCCGGGGCAAACAGTCTGGTCTGGCACTGTTTCTTAATCTGAAAGGGCGTTGAAATGAGCAAGTTGGTAGGTTTGGTCGGCTGGCGCGGCATGGTCGGCTCGGTGTTGATGGACCGCATGATCGAAGAAAAAGACTTCGACTTGATCGAGCCATTGTTCTTCTCCACATCCAACGCTGGCGGCAAAGCCCCCGCGCAGGCCAAGAACGAAACCACCCTGCAAGACGCGTACGACATTGACGCCCTCAAGCGCTGCGACATCATCATCACCGCGCAAGGCGGCGACTACACCACCGAAGTGTTCCCCAAGCTGCGCGCAGCGGGCTGGAACGGCCACTGGATCGACGCTGCATCGACCCTGCGCATGGAAAAAGATGCGGTCATCATCCTCGACCCCGTCAACATGCCCGTCATCAAAGATGCGCTGGCCAATGGCGGCAAGAACTGGGTGGGCGGCAACTGCACCGTGAGCTGCATGCTGATGGGTGTGGGCGCGCTCTACAAGGCCGGTCTTGTCGAGTGTACG
>NZ_CAXIAK010000132.1:0-6705 GCF_964021665.1 uncultured Acidovorax sp. | reverse complement strand
TTCGGCCCCGGCTGCGCTGGCCGGGCCGGTGGAACTGTTTGCGGGCCTGCCATACCCTTCGTACCGGCTGCTGGTGCTGGGCGCCGGGGTGCTGGTGGCGCTGCTGCTGTACCTGCTGGTCAACCACAGCCGCGTGGGCATGCTGGTGCGCGCGGGCGCGTCCAACCGCTGGATGGCCGAGCTGATGGGGGTGCGCGTCACGCGCATCTTCAGCGGCATTTTTGTGCTGGGTGCGGCCCTGGCCGCGCTGGCGGGCGCGCTCATGGGGCCGCTCGTGGCCGTGCAGGTGGGTATGGGCGAGTCCATCCTGATCCCGGCGCTGGTGGTCATCGTCATCGGCGGCATTGGCTCGGTGCGCGGGGCCTTTGTGGCGGCGATGCTGGTGGGGTTGGTGGACACGATTGGCCGAGCCTTTTTGCCCCTGCTGCTGCGCGCCACGCTGCCTCCGGCCCTGGCGGCCGATCTGGGTCCCCTGTTTGCCGAGGTGTCCATGTACGCCCTGATGGCCGCCGTGCTGGCCTTTCGCCCTGCGGGGCTGTTTTCTGCGAAAGCCTGAGCCGTTTTTATGCAGGCGACCATTTCTTCCTCGACTTCCCCCTCGCGCTGGAAAGCCGCCGCATGGCCCCTGGCCATCCTGCTCGCGCTGGCCTTGTTTCCCCCGGTGGCTGCGGCGCTGGGGCTTGATTTCTACATCGGCTTTGTGCGCCGTGTGCTGGTGGTGGCGCTGGCTGCGGCCAGCCTGAACTTCATCATGGGCTTTGGCGGCATGGTGGCGCTGGGCCACGCGGGCTTCATGGGCGTGGGAGCCTATGCGGTGGTGCTGCTCAGCGATGCCGGGTTCGTCTCGGCCTGGGTCATGTGGCCTGCGGCAGCGCTGCTCGCGGCGTTTGCGGCGCTGGTCATTGGCTCGATTTCGCTGCGCACCAAGGGCGTGTACTTCATCATGATCACGCTGGCGTTTGCGCAGATGCTGTACTTCGTCTTTGTGTCACTGCGCAGCTATGGGGGCGACGATGGCTACACGCTGATGGCGCGGCCCGCGCTGGGCATGGGGCTGGAGATGGCTGATGAGGCTACGCTGTACTGGGTGGTGCTGGCCATCGTTGCCGCGCTGCTGTGGTGGCTGGACCGGGCCGCGGGTTCGCGCTTTGGCACCGCGCTGGTCGGCATTCGCGACAATGAAATCCGCATGCGGGCACTGGGCTACCCGGTGTACCTGCTGCAGCTCACGGCCTTTGTGGTGGCCGGGGCCATTGCCGGGCTGGCAGGTGCACTGCTGGCCACGGGGAACAGCTTTGTCAGCCCGTCGATGATGCACTGGACGCAGTCGGCCACGCTCATCGTCATGTTGATCATTGGCGGCCTGGGCCGCCGCTGGGGCGGGCCGGTGGGCGCGGCCGTGTGGCTGGCGCTGGAAGAGGCGCTCAAGCTGCACACCAGCCACTGGCACATGCCGCTCGGCCTGCTGTTGATTGCTACCGCCCTCTATGCCCCCAAGGGGCTGGCGGCGCTGAGTGATCTGTGGGCCAGGAGCAAGCCATGAGCCTTTTTCAGGTGCAAGGGCTGGTCAAGCGGTTTGGCGGCCTGCTGGCCACGGACCATGTGAGCCTGACGGTGGAGCCGGGCGAAATCCACGCGCTCATCGGCCCCAACGGGGCGGGCAAGACCACGCTGGTGAACCAAATATCGGGCCTGCTGGCGCCAGACGCCGGGCGCATCGTGCTGGGCGGCCAAGACCTCACGCACCTGCCCATGCATCGGCGGGTGGCGCTGGGCCTGTCGCGCTGCTTCCAGGTCACGCGCATTTTTCCGAACCAAAGCGTGCGCGACAACCTGGTGCTGGCTGTGCAGGCGCACAGCGGTTCCAGCTTTCGGTTCTTGCAGCCCCGCTCCAGTTCGCATGGCTTGTACGAACGCGCCGAGCAACTGGCCGAGCGGGTGGGCCTGCAGCACCAGCTGCACGGACTGGCGGGAGCACTGCCGCATGGTGCCCAGCGCACGCTCGACGTCGCCCTGGCGCTGGCGGCCACGCCCAAGCTGTTGCTGCTGGACGAGCCCATGGCCGGCATGGGCCCTGATGAATCGGTGCAGATGGTGGCGCTGATCGACACCCTGCGGCGCGACATGGCCGTGCTGCTGATCGAGCACGACATGGACGCCGTGTTCCGCCTGGCTGACCGCATCTCGGTGCTGGTGTATGGGCGGGTGCTGACCAGCGGCACCCCCGACGCCATTCGCAACAACGCCGAGGTGCAGGCCGTGTACCTGGGCACCGAAACGCTGGAGACCGCCGAATGAGCGCGCCACCACCCTTGTTGAGTTGCCAGGGCCTGGAGGCCGGGTACGGCGCCAGCCAGGTGCTGTTCGGTATCCACCTGCAGATTGCTGCGGGCGAGGTGGTGTCGTTGCTGGGCCGCAACGGCATGGGCAAAAGCACCACCATCAAGGCGCTGGTGGGGGCGCTGCGGCCCACGGCAGGCAGCATCCACTTTGCCGGCCAGCCCACGGCGCGCTTGCCTTGCGATGCAATAGCCCGCCTGGGCCTGGCTATCGTGCCCGAGGGGCGTCATGTGTTTCCCAACCTCACCGTGCGTGAGCACCTGGTGGCTTTTGCCGACCGGCGCAACGGCCTGAGCGATGTGTGGGACCTGGAGCGCATCTACGACGTGTTCCCGCGCCTCAAAGAACGGCAGCACCACTTGGGCAGCCAGCTTTCGGGCGGCGAGCAGCAAATGTTGGCCATTGGCCGCGCACTGTCTACCAACCCGCGGCTGCTCATCCTCGATGAGGCCACCGAGGGGCTGGCCCCCGTGATCCGTGAGGAAATCTGGCGCTGCCTGGCCGCCCTGAAAGCCGCAGGCCAGACCATCTTGGTGGTTGACAAGTACGTGCACCGCCTCATGGACTTGGCCGACCGCCATCTCATCCTGGAACGCGGGCGGCTGGTGTGGGAAGGGGACTCTACCGCGCTCAATGCCGACCGCCGCCTGTGGGAGCGCTATTTGGCGGTGTGAGGCGCGGGATGCTGTGTTTGGTTTGCTATTAAATCAATAGCTGGTTGCGCTTGTTTTATAAGCGCTGGAGCCACTTTTTATTCAAAATATTGCAGAGGCGCTGGCAAGGCTCATCGCCTGCAGCCCGGCGCAATCGCTTGTACGATGTCTGCCGCCGCGGGCGGGCTCTTGCCCCGGTGTTCCTTCTTCCCCTGGGCGTTGCCTGCACTGCACCCACTGCGAGTGGCGCCTGCCTTCGGAGTTTGTACTGCATGCAACACATCACACTGGGTCAGAGCGATCTGCGCGTGACCCCCATCTGCCTGGGCACCATGACGTTTGGCGAGCAGGTCAACGAGGCAGATTCCCACGCCATCCTCAGCCACTCGCTGGCGCGCGGCGTCAACTTCATCGACACGGCCGAGATGTATTCGGTGCCCGCACGGGCCGAGACTTTTGGCGCGACGGAAACCATCATCGGCAACTGGTTTGCCAAGAACCCTGGTGCCCGCCAAAAGCTGGTGCTGGCCACCAAGGTGGCAGGCCCTTCGCGCGGCATGCCTTGGGTGCGCGAAGGCAAGGGCATGACATCGGCGGACATCATTGCCTCGTGCGAAGGCAGCCTGCGCCGCCTGCAGACCGATGTAATCGACCTCTACCAGATCCACTGGCCCGAACGCCATGTGCCCGCCTTTGGCACGCTGTATTACGACCCGGCCAAAGAAACTTCGCAAACGCCCATCCACGAGCAGCTGCAAACACTGGCCAAGCTGGTGAAGGCGGGCAAGGTGCGCACCATCGGCCTCTCGAACGAAACCCCCTATGGCGTGCACGAATTTGTGCGCCTGGCCGAGCAACACGGCCTGCCGCGCGTGGCCACGGTGCAGAACCCCTATTGCCTCATCAACCGCACCTGGGAAAACGCGATGGACGAGACCTGCCATCGCCTGAATGTGTCGCTGCTGGCCTATTCGCCCCTGGGCTTTGGCCTGCTGACGGGCAAGTACGACGAGCACGCACCGACCGACGCTGGGGCCCCCCAGGGCGCACGCATTGCCCGCTATGAATCGGTGCGCAAGCAGCGCTGGGGCCGCCCCGAGTCGCTGGCCGCCGCCCGCCGCTACAACCAGCTCGCGCGTGACAACGGCCTCACGCCCACGCAGATGGCGCTGGCGTTCTGCTACACCAAGTGGCAGGTGGCCAGCACCATCATCGGCGTGACATCGCTGGCGCAACTGGACGAAGACCTGAACGCCTGGGGCACCACGCTGTTGCCCGAGGTGCTGCAGGCGATTGATGCGATCCGCTGGGAGGCGCGCGACCCAGCGCTGTGAATAGGGTGGATGAGGCTCCATCAACGCAAAAGGGCAACCCTGGTGTTGCCCTTTTTGATGGCGCTAGCCAAGAAGATTCATGCGGTGGCCGCCGGTAAATGCGCCTCGCGATTCAGGCTGGGGATGGTTACCATCGAGAGTCACCCTGTTTTGCACCATGGCCAAGAGAGAACACGTTTCCGAAACCCCCGCCACCCAACTGCTCAAGGCCCACAAGGTGGCCTACACCGAGCATCCTTATGAGTACCTGGAGCATGGCGGCGCCCAGCACAGCGCTGCGGTGCTGGGGCTCGACCCGTTCATGGTGGTCAAGACGCTGATCATGCAGGATCAGGATGCCAAGCCGCTGGTGGTGCTGATGCACGGCAACCGCAAGGTGTCCACCAAAAACCTGGCCCGGCAGATCGGTGCCAAGTCGGTGGAGCCTTGTGCCCCAGAGGTTGCGAACCGCCACAGCGGCTATTTGGTGGGGGGCACGTCTCCGTTCGGCACCCGACGTGACATGCCGGTTTACATCGAAGAGAGCATCCTCGGTTTGCCGCGCATCGCCATCAACGGGGGGCGCCGAGGCTTTCTGGTGCAGATCGACCCGCGCGTGTGCGTCGAGCTGCTGGGGGCGCGGCCGGTGCAGTGCGCACTGGCAGAATAGCCGCCGCATGCGGGCGTGCCCGTACCGAATCTATCCAAGGAGTTGTTTTGACCGCCGTGTATCCCCTTTTAGCCACCGTGGCTGCCTACTTGCTGGGCTCGCTGTCGTTCGCTGTCATCGTCACCCGGGTGATGGGGCTCAGTGACCCACGTACCTACGGCAGCAAGAACCCGGGTGCAACCAATGTGCTGCGCTCGGGCAGCAAGGTGGCTGCTGTGGTGACTCTGCTGCTGGACGCCGTGAAGGGCTGGCTGCCCGTGGTGCTGGTGCACTGGTTTGGCAAGCCCTATGGTCTGGAAGAGGGAACCATCGCTCTGGTGGGTTTGGCCGCATTCCTCGGGCATTTGTGGCCCATTTTTTTCCGCTTTCGGGGTGGCAAGGGCGTTGCGACGGCCCTGGGGGTTCTGTTGGGTATCAATGCCTGGCTGGGTTTGGCCACCGCCGTGACCTGGCTGCTGATCGCCGTGTTCTTTCGTTATTCCTCGCTGGCGTCACTGGTGGCTGCGGTGTTTGCACCGGTGTTCTATCTGCTGGTGGATGGGGCTGTCTGGTATGCAGAGCAAAGCATTGCTGCAGCCATTGCTGTGATGGCCATGCTGTTGGTGTGGCGCCACCGCGAAAACATCAAGCGCTTGCTGGAAGGCAAGGAGTCCAAGCTGGGCAAGTCAAAGAAGTAGCCAGACGCGCCGCGCACGCGGGAGCAAGTGCGGCTGGCGCGCCTCAGTGCAGGCCCAGCGTGGCAGGCGTGGTGACCAGGCTGTGCATGCCGACGTTGTGCTGGGCGGCATACAACCCGAGCCGCACCATGGTGCGGTGGTTGAGTTCCACAGTCACCGCCGAGCGGGCCAGCGCCGACTGTATGCGTGGCCTGCCCTGGGCTGTTGGGTGCAGCAGGGGCTTGGCCTGGTGGTTGCCTGCCCGGTCCAGCAGGCTGGCCACCAGCGGGTGATTGGCTTTTTCGCTACGGCGCAAGACAATCGCCGTGTCACCGTTGTCGAGCTTTACGAAAGTGCCTGGCGGGCACAAGCCGATGGCCCGCACCAGTGCGTAGCTCACCTCGTCGTTCTGCTCCACCTCCTGCCCCACAATCGCACGCACCGAATCGGTGGCGCTGCGCCCGGCTCGGGACTTGCGGGGGCTGATCATGGCGGCATACCGGTCTATGGTTCCGAGAATGCGTGTCAGTCGATCGGGGGGCGTCTGTGATTCCAGCGGTATCCGGTCTGAAATATGTGCATGGTGCTGCCCCACCACGTCCAGCCACAAAGGGTCAGTGATGAACAGCCGCGCCAGCAGCGCCTGGCTTTGCAGGGGGTGATTTTGGATGGCTTCCTGCTGCTGCGGTGTCGGCTTTTCCCGCTGCTGCGCGAGCTGGTCTTGCAGCGCGGTCATGCCGATGTTCATGGTCAGCGCCGCGCGCACCAGGCTGTCTCGCTCGGCGGCTGGAAGCTTCAGCTCCTGGGCGAGGATGTGGCACAGCGTTGCGCACACCAGGGCGTGTGACGCGCTGTAGCTGGCTGTTGACGTGGCCGCCAGCTGAAACATGAGGTATAGCGCCGCGTCATTGTCGTGGGCAACCAGATCCTGCAACCACACATCCAGCTGGCGGAGCTTTCCCGGGAAGTCGTGGATCAGCAGGGGTTTGGACAGCAGCAGCGACAGCGCCGTTTCCAGGTCAGACCACAGGCTGAGCAAGTCTTCGTACTCGCCTTCATGCTGTTTTGCCGTG
>NZ_CAXIAK010000131.1:0-6912 GCF_964021665.1 uncultured Acidovorax sp. | reverse complement strand
GATCCAGGGCGGCGGCTTCACTGCCGACATGGTGCAAAAGCCCACCAAGGCACCCATCCCGCTTGAAGCCAACAACGGCCTCAAGAACGACACCTACACCATCGCCATGGCGCGCACGGGCAACCCCAACTCGGCCACCTCGCAGTTCTTCATCAACGTGAAGGACAACGCCATGCTCAACGCCCCCAACCCCGACGGCCACGGTTACGCCGTGTTCGGCAAGGTGGTGGAAGGCACCGCGGTAGTCGACAAGATCAAGGCCGTGGCCACGGGCAACAAGGGCCCCCACCAGAACGTTCCCAACACCCCCGTCACCATCACCTCTGCCACCGTGGTGAAGTGATTTTTTGAAGAAAGCACTGCAATGAGCAATCCACAAGTTGAACTCCACGTCACCATCAACGTGGCTGAAACCGCCACCCAAGGCGTCATCACCCTCGAACTGGACGCCGTGAACGCGCCCAAGTCCACCGCCAACTTCCTGGCCTACGTGAACAGCGGCTTCTACAACGGCACCGTGTTCCACCGCGTGATCAAGAACTTCATGGTGCAAGGCGGCGGCATGACTGCCGACATGAAGCAAAAGGAAACCCAGGCCCCCATCGAAAACGAAGCCAAGAACGGCCTGAAGAACGACAAGTACACCGTGGCCATGGCCCGCACGGGTGACCCCCACAGCGCCACCGCCCAGTTCTTCATCAACACCGTGGACAACGGCTTCCTGAACCACAGCTCGCCCACCCCCCAAGGCTGGGGCTACGCCGTGTTCGGCAAGGTGGTGAAGGGCCAGGAAGTGGTCGATGCCATCAAGGCCGTGCGCACCACCCGCAAGGGCTTCCACGACGACGTGCCCTTTGACCCCGTGGTCATCGACAAGGCTGTGGCGCTTTGAGTCTCATCCCCCTGAGGCGCTGCGCGCCTTCCCCCTTCTCTCGAATTGCTGCGCAATTCGGGAAGGGAGACGCCGCCAGCGCGGCGGGGCGGCCCTTGCGCGGCGCCCACTGGCTTGCATCGCGCCGGTTTCATGCGCCGCGCTCATGGCTGTGCGCATGAAGCTCTGAGAGAAACGAACTCCGTGACCCCGACCGTGCCCCCGTTGGAGGAGCTTGTTGCTCCCTCACACTGGCGCACGGTCGATTTCATTTCCGACCTGCACCTGCAGGCCAGCGAACCCGCCACCGTGGCCGCATGGCAGCGGTATCTGCAAACCACGCCGGCCGACGCCGTCTTTTTGCTGGGCGACATTTTTGAAGTGTGGGTGGGCGACGACGCCATCCACGACCCTGGCAGTTTTGAGGGCCAGGTGTGCGCTCAGCTCCAGGCCGCTGCACAACGCACCGCGTTGTACTTCATGCATGGCAACCGCGATTTTCTGGCGGGCGGCGCTTTCTTGAAGCACTGCGGCATCACCGGCCTGCAAGACCCGACCGTGCTGAGCTTCGCAGGCCAGCGCTACCTGCTCAGCCATGGCGATCTGCTGTGCGTGGACGATGTGGACTACCAGCGCTTTCGCGTGCAGGCCCGCAGCCCCGCCTGGCAGCAACAGTTTCTGTCGCAACCGCTCGCTACGCGCCGCGCACAGGCGCGCGGTACTCGGCAAGAGAGTGAAGCGCGCAAGCAGTCGGGCACGGTCTATGCCGATGTGGACCACGCAAGCGCCATCGCCTGGCTGCAGGCCGCAGGCGCGCGCACACTCATCCACGGCCATACCCACCGGCCGGCAAACCATGCCCTGGCCCCCGGCTTGCAGCGCGTGGTGCTGAGCGACTGGGACGCGGCCGCATTACCCCCGCGCCTGGAAACACTGCGTTTGTCGGCCACGGGCTTGGAACGCGTGGCACTGGGCCCCATGTAGCGGGCGTCTTGAACTCAGGGGCGTGCCCACAGCAGGCCCCGATCCAGCCCACCATGCCCCCTTTTCTCAACCGGCTCTGGCGCAGTGTGCGTGCCACCGTGGCCCCCGTGCCCGCCATTTCGGCAGAGCTTTGGCTGCAAACCCTGCAGCGCTACCCCTTCCTGGCCCGCCTGTCGCTGCCCGAGCAGGGCAAGCTGCGCGCGCTCAGCGCCCTGTTTCTGGACCAAAAACAGTTCCATGGCGCCCATGGGCTGGAAGTGACCGATGCCATGGCCATCGACATTGCGGCGCAGGCCTGCCTGCCCCTGCTGCACCTGGGCGATGCTGCCAAGGCCCTGGACTGGTACGACGATTTCGTGACCATCGTGGTCCACCCCGGTGAAGCCGTGGCACGACGGCAGATGGTGGACGAGGCGGGCGTGGTGCACGAACACGCCCAGGTGCTGCTGGGCGAAGCCATGGAGCGCGGCCCGGTGATGCTGAGCTGGCAGCACATTGCCAATGCCCACGAAAACACCGCACGCGGCCACAACGTGGTGGTGCACGAATTTGTGCACAAGCTGGACATGCGCAGCGGCAACGCCAACGGCTGCCCGCCCCTGCCTGCAGGTTTCATGGGCGCGCGCACGGGCCGCGGGGCGTATGAAGCCTGGTGGAATGCGTGGGAGCCCGCCTACCAGGACTTTCGCGAGCGCGTGATCCTGGCCGAACGGTTTGGCGCTGAAAAGCCCTGGCTCGATGCGTACGGCGCCACATCGCAATCCGAGTTTTTTGCCGTGGCCTGCGAGGCCTACTTTGTGAACCGCACCCGGTTTGCGCAAGAGTTTGCCAGCCTGGTGCCGGTGCTGGATGCGTTCTTCCGGCGTGAGGCGATGGCCGACTGAAGGCCATCGGCCCACAAACTATGCGCCAGCGATGGCCCGAAGTACCTTGGGTTGCGCAGCGTGAATGCTATATTTTCAATAGCTGCTGGCGCTTATCCATCAAGCGCCAGCAGCCATTTTGGCTATAAACCCAACGCAAACCGCGCCGCCTTCGCCACGGCCTGGGCATCCACCCCAAAGAACTGGCGCAGCGCCGCGCGCGTGTCGCTGCGGCCAAAGCCGTCCGTGCCCAGGGTGATGTAGCGGCGGCCTTCGGGCACAAAGGCGCGCACCGTCTCGGGCACGGCGCGCACGTAGTCGGTGGCGGCAATCACCGGCCCGGCGGTGCCTGCCAGTTGTTGCGTGAGCCAAGGCGTGCCGTGCTCGGCCTCGCCACTCAAAGCACGCTGTTCGCAGGCCACGCCATCGCGGGCCAGCTCGCTCCAGCTGGTCACGCTCAGCACGGTCACCTCCACGCCTTCAGCCGCCAGCAACTCAGCGGCCTTGACCACTTCGGTCAGGATGGCGCCCGAACCCAGCAGAGTGACAGATTTGGATGAAATCGGGCTCTCACGCCCGTCCATCAAGCGCTGGTAGCTCTTGAAAACATAGCAGCCACGCAGCACACCTTCGGTGGCACCCGCTGGCAAATCGGGCTGGGCGTAGTTCTCGTTCATCAGCGTCACGTAATAGAAGACGTCGCGCTGCTCGGTCACCATCTCGCGCATGCCGGCGTCGATGATGACGGCCATCTCGCCCGCATAGGCAGGGTCGTATGCCTTGCAGTTGGGGATGGTGGCGGCCACCAGATGGCTGGTGCCGTCCTGGTGCTGCAAGCCCTCACCGCCCAGCGTGGTGCGGCCCGAGGTGGCGCCCAGCAAAAAGCCCCGCGCCCGCTGGTCGGCAGCGGCCCAGATGGCGTCGCCCACGCGCTGAAAGCCGAACATGGAGTAGTAGATGTAAAACGGCAGCATGGCCAGGCCGTGCACGCTATAGCTGGTGGCGGCGGCCGTCCAGCTCGCAATGGCGCCCGCCTCGCTGATGCCCTCTTCCAGAATCTGCCCGTCCAGCGCCTCGCGGTAGCTCAGCACCGAGCCGATGTCTTCCGGCGCATAGCGCTGGCCCACGCTGCTGTAGATGCCGACCTGCTTGAACAGGTTGGCCATGCCAAAGGTGCGCGCCTCGTCGGCCACGATGGGCACGATGCGCGGGCCCAGTTGGGCATCTTTCAAAAGCGTGCCCAGCATGCGCACAAAGGCCATGGTGGTGCTCATCTCCTTGCCATCGGACTGCAGCGCGAACTGCGCGTAGCTTTCGATGGCGGGCACGGGCAGCGCATCGCACACGGTCCCGCGCCGCGGCAAGTAGCCACCCAGTTGTTGGCGGTGGCGGCGCAGGTACTGCATCTCAGGGCTGTCTTCAGCAGGCTTGTAGAAGGCCAGGCCCGTGGCCTGCGCGTCGGTGAGCGGCAGGTTAAAACGGTTGCGGAATTCGATGAGGTCCGTATCGTCCAGCTTTTTCTGGCTGTGCGTGGTCATCTTGCCCTGCCCCGCCGTGCCCATGCCGTAGCCCTTCTTGGTGTGGGCCAGGATGACGGTGGGCTGGCCCTTGTGGGCGGCAGCGGCGGCGTAGGCGGCGTGGATCTTCACCAGATCGTGCCCGCCGCGCTTGAGGCGATCAATCTGCTCGTCCGTCATGCCCTGGGCCAGCGCCGCCAGCTCGGGGCTTTGGCCGAAGAAGTTGTCGCGGTTAAAGCGCCCGTCTTTCGCCGCAAACGTCTGCATTTGCCCATCCACCGTGCCTTGCAGCGTGCGCACCAGTGCGCCTGTCAGGTCGCGGGCAAACAGGCCGTCCCAGTCACTGCCCCACACCAGTTTCACCACGTTCCAGCCCGCACCGGCAAACAGTCGCTCCAGTTCGTCAATGATGCGGCCATTGCCGCGCACGGGGCCGTCCAGGCGCTGCAGGTTGCAGTTGACGACCCAGACCAGGTTGTCCAGCCCCTCGCGCGCGGCCAGGGTCAGGGCGCTCATGCTCTCGGGCTCGTCCATTTCGCCATCACCAAACACGCCCCACACACGCCGCTTCGCGGTGTGTCCCCCTGCCTCGTTGCGCCCTTCGCAATTGAGCAGGTTGCGGTGCGTGAGGTAGCGCATAAAGCGTGCGTGGTAGATGCTGCTGATGGGCCCAATGCCCATCGAGCCGGTGGGGAACTGCCAAAAATCAGGCATCAGCCACGGATGCGGGTAGCTGCACAGGCCCTGCGCCCCGGCGGCGGGCGCTGTCAGCTCCTGGCGGTAGTGCATCAGGTCTTGCTCAGACAAGCGCCCCTCCAAAAACGCCCGTGCGTACACCCCCGGCGCGCTGTGCGGCTGAAAGAACACCAGGTCGCCCCGGTGCTGGCCCTCGCCCAGCCCCTCGCGGGCACGGAAGAAGTGGTTGAAGCCGCTCTCAAACAAATCGGCCGCGCTGGCATAGCTGGCAATGTGCCCGCCCAGCTCGCTTGAACCGCCCAGATCGGCCTGGTTGGCGCGCACCACCATGGCGAGCGCGTTCCAGCGCATGATGGACGCGAGCCGCTCTTCCACCGCCAAGTCGCCCGGGAAGACGGGCTGGTTCTGCACGGCCACGGTGTTCACGTAGGGCGTGTTGAGCTGCGGCTGCCAGCCAATCTGCTGGGTGCGTGCCAGGTGCACCAGCTCGGCCAAGATGAGGCGAGCCCGCTCGGGCCCCTCGGTGGCCACCAGGGCCACAAAGGCGTCGCGCCATTCGGCGGTTTCTTGGGGGTCGATGTCAGCCACAGTGTCCTGAGGGCTGAGGAGATGGGTGGGCAGTGGGGCGTTCATGGGAGCACACTGTAGAAAAGTTTTCCAAAAATAGGATGCTGAAACGCGCAGAATTTGCCACTTCAAAAGCACAATATGCCGCATCAAAACGAAATTGCAGCACATGAAGCTTGACGCAACCGATCTGCGCATTCTGGCCGAGTTGCAGGCCGATGGCTCGCTCTCCAACGTGGAGCTGGCGCGCCGCGTGCATCTGTCGCCCTCGCCCTGCCTGGCGCGTGTGAAGGCGCTGGAGGCGGCGGGCGTAATTGCCCGCTATGTGGCGCTGGCCAATGCGGCGGCGCTGGGCCTGGGGCTCAATGTGTTCATCAACATTAGCCTGAAGACGCAGAGCAAGGAGGCGCTGGCCGACTTCGAGCGGCGCATTGCCGAGCACGACGAGGTGATGGAGTGCTACCTGATGAGCGGCGACTCCGACTACCTCATCCGCGTGGCACTGCCCGACATTTCGGCGCTGGAGCGGTTCATCCTGGAGCAGCTCACGCCGATTCCGGGCATCGAGAAGATCCGCTCCAGCTTTGCGCTCAAGCAGGTGCGCTACAAAACGGCGCTGCCACTGCCGCACGCTCGGGGCTGATAGCAGCGTTGATGCCTGCGCTCAGGTCCATGGCATGGGCCAGGTCCAGCGCCTGGCCGATGTCGGCCAGCAGGTCGTCCAGGTCTTCCAGCCCCACCGACAGGCGCACCAGCCCTTCGGCAATGCCGTGGGCGGCACGCTGCTCGGGCGTGTAGGTCGAATGCGTCATGCTGGCCGGGTGCTGGGCCAGGGTTTCGGCGTCGCCCAAGCTCACGGCGCGGGTGACGAGTTGCAGGGCGTCCATGAAGCGCACACCCGCCTGCAGGCCACCGCGCAGCTCAAAAGCAATCATCCCGCCCATCTGGCGCATCTGCCGCTGGGCCAGCGCGTGTTGCGCAAAGCTGGGCAGGCCGGGGTAGTGCACGGCTGCGGCAGCCGGGTGGGCAGCGATGAATTCGGCCACCTTCTGCGCGCTCTGGCAGTGGCGATCCATGCGCAGCGCCAGGGTTTTCAGGCCGCGCATCACCAGGTGGGCGTCTTGTGCTGACATCACGGCGCCGGTCATGTCTTTCAGGCCGTACAGGCGCACGCGCTGGGCCAGTTCGGCATCGGCAAACACGGCGGCGCCTGCCGTCAGGTCGCCATGGCCGCCGAGGTACTTGGTCATGGAATGCACGCTCACATCGGCACCCAGCAGCAGGGGCTGCTGCAGGTAGGGCGTGCAGTAAGTGTTGTCCACTACCACCTTGGCGCCCTGGGCGTGGGCCAGCGCCGACACGGCGGCAATGTCCACCAGGCGCATGTTGGGGTTGGCGGGGGTTTCCAGGTAGA
>NZ_CAXIAK010000130.1:0-6962 GCF_964021665.1 uncultured Acidovorax sp. | reverse complement strand
GAACTCATCGGCTGTGTGCTCGCCGTACACCCCTGGCTCCAGCGTGTAGGTGTAGCCGCCGGTGCGCAGGCGCGCCATGGCAGCATCGATCAGGGCGGCGGTATCGTCGCCCGCCAGGGCCGGGTCGGCGCGCATTTGCGCTGCCAGGGCCAGGGTGCGTGGATTGAAGCCTGGCGGCAGGGCCGTGAACTCACGCAGCTGTCGCACGGATGCCGTGGGGCCGTGGCGGAATTCCGGGTAGCTTTCAGCCCGGTAGCGCACCACATCGGTGACCGGGCGTGTGGTCATCCATTGCAGATCCTGCGTCATGTAGGTGGGGTTGCCGGGCAGTTCTGGGGCTTTTGGGGTGGATTCCAGCACCATCAGCCAGGGGCGCTTGTGCGGCTCCAGGGTCACTTCGTAACGAAGCGCGGGGCCTTGCACCTGCAGGTTGGCGGGCAGGGCGGCTCGTGCCGCCCAACTGCTGTCTTCACGAAACGGCTCGGCCCGCCATTCACGCCCATCAAACCCGGATAGCACGGGCCCGCGAAAGTAGAGGGACGACGCGGGTGGAGTCGCTTGCGCCAGGTCGTCGAACTTGATGCGAAAGGCTATGGCATCGCTGAGCGCAAGTTCGGCAATCGTTCCCACTTGCATGGACCCCGACAGCCCCGTTCGGCCGACCATCTGATCGCCCGGCACCCCCCACAGCGGCGCCATACGCGGGAAGAACACGAACAGCGCCGCCATGATGGGCGCCCCCAGCAGCGCCATGGTGAACGCGGTGCGAAACGCCTGCGCGAGTGGGGGGCGGCCCACTGGCATGTGGGCGTTGACCAGCGCGGTGAGCATGCCCAGCAGTGCGAGCAGCATGGCCACAGCGGTCAGCAGCGACTGCGAGTTGAAAAAGCTGCTGATCATGGTGAAGAAGCCCAGGAAGAAGATGACCAGCGCATCGCGACGGGCCCGCAATTCCAGGGTTTTCAGGGCCAAGAGGGCAATCACCAGCGTCACCCCTGCTTCGCGGCCCACAAACGTGCCGTGCGAAAAAACGGTGCCTGCCAAAGCCAGGGGGGCCAGCAGGCCGGAACTGATCCAGCGGCTGGGCAGGGGGCGGCTGTGCCAGGCCAGCCACCCGCGCCACACCAGCACCCCAGCCGCGAGCAGCGTGGTCCACACCGGCAGGGTGGGGACTTGCGGTGCGATCACCCAGGCAATCAACACTAGCAAAAACAGCGTGTCGCGCGCGTCGCGTGGCAATTGGGCCAGGGTTTGGCGCAGCGAGGCGCCGCTCTTGATGCTGGAAAGGCTGCTCATTCGGTCACCTCGCAAATGGCAGGCCCAATGGAGGCAGGCGGTATGGCGCTATAAAAAGATGAGCTGCTTGCGCTTTTGCAGAGGGCGTTAGAGGCAGTTTTCATGCTTTACTCCAACCAATGACCGGCGGGACACGGCGAATACCGTTCAGCACAGCGCCAACGCTTCCAGGCATTGCACGCGGTGGGCTGCACCGTTGGCTGGCGGGATTTCTCGCCCGGGCACACGCAGGCCGTAGTCCAGGCCCAGCCGGTCGGCTTGCAACACCCAAGCGGTGACGCGTGAGATGCGGGCTTCCAGGTCGGGCAACTGGGCATGGGCCACGTCCAGCCACAGTTCCTGCCGGTGGCTTTGTTGCGCGTCGCGGCTGACCAGATCGTCAGCTCCGCTGCCCAGGGATTTGGCGGCTTTTTTCCAGACCACGAGCTTGAGAGGATCCCCACGGCGGTAGGCTCGCACGCCGTCAAACTCACCGATGCCTTGGCTGGTGGCGTGGCCCTTGCCCGTGGCGCGGGGCTCTCCCGCTGGCAATGGCGGCGGGGTGGATTCGGGGGCCGGATACACCAGCAGCTGGGCGGCCGGCCGCCAGTAGGTCCAGACGCGGAAGGTGCCCAGCGGAAAGCGCGTCTCGGCCGTCAGGGTAGGCACGGGATGCAGGCCTCGCCGTTGGGGTTGAAAGGCAACGTGCACCACGGCTTGCCCTTGTGCGGGAACGTCCGTCCAGGCCCAGTGGTGGTCTGCGGGGGACGATGGGTCATCGCCACTGTGCACGGCGATGCCAATGCCATACCGTGGGGTGGAGCGCTGGCTGGTGAGTTGCACCTCCAGCGCCGCGCTGCTGCCCATGAATTGCGGTTGGGGCTGCTTCAAATGCAGGGTCAGCCCGCGCAGCGTAGCGTGGCTGATGTGCATGCCAATCACGGCGCTGCCCGCCAGCATGAAGGTGAACAGGTAGCCCAGGTTGAGCTGGAAGTTGATGGAGGCAATGAGCAGCACCACCAGCGTCACCGCCAGCATCCATCCCGGGCCGGTGGGCAGGATGTAGACGTTGCGCTGTGTCAGCTCCAGCGTGTCGGTACGTTTGAGGCGCCCCTGCCACCATGCGCGAATGCGCCGCCGCAGTGCGGCGGCGGGTGACCAGCTTGCCAGCCAGCCCGGGGCGGAGGGGGGAGGGGCAGTGGAGGCCATCACGCAAGCGCAACCGCATCCACCATGGCGCGTACCTGCTCCACGGCGCCGCGTCCGGCGTCACGCACGGGTACCAGCCGGTGGGCAATGGTTTGGGGTAGCACGGCTTGCACGTCATCGGGTGCTACGTAGTCGCGCCCGCTGATCAGCGCCTGCGCCTTGGCCGCACGCATGAGCGCAATGCCTGCGCGCGGCGATAGACCTTGCAAAAACCACTTGCCCGAGCGGGTGGCATCCACCAGGTCCTGCACGTAATTCAGCAGGGCGTCTGACGTGTGCACGGCCAGCACCTGGCGTTGCAGTTCGGCCAGTTCGTGCGGTGTGAGCAAGGCGGGCAGGGTGTCCACCATGTCGCGGCGGTCGGAGCCTGCCAGCAGCAGGCGCTCGGCAGCCCGGTCGGGGTAGCCGATGGAGATGCGCATCAAAAAACGATCCAGTTGCGATTCAGGCAGTGCAAAGGTGCCCAGCTGGTCTTGCGGGTTTTGCGTGGCAATCACAAAGAACGGATGGGGCAGGGGGCGGGTGGCGCCTTCCACCGACACCTGCTTTTCCTCCATGGCCTCCAGCAGCGCGCTTTGCGTCTTGGGGCTGGCGCGGTTGATTTCATCGGCCAGCAGCACCTGCGCGAACACGGGGCCGGGATGGAACACGAAGGATTCCTTGCCGCGCTCATAGACAGACACGCCGGTGAGGTCGCTGGGCATCAGGTCGGCCGTGAATTGCACGCGCGAGAACTGCAGGCCAAAGGTGCGCGACAGCGCATGGGCCAGCGTGGTCTTGCCCACCCCCGGAACGTCCTCGATGAGCAAATGCCCCCCGGCCAATAGGCAAGCGACGCAGTCTTGTACCTGGGCCTTTTTCCCCACGATCACCGTGTTAAGCTGATCCAGAAGCGAGTTGATTTTGTGCTGTGCATCCATGGCACAACGTTATCCGAAAAACTCTGAATCAATCGAGACACGGGGACAAGACTGTGAGCAAGACGGGCTATTTCACGCACAGGGATTGTTGGAAACACGAAATGGGCCCTGGCCACCCGGAATGCCCGGAGCGGCTGGATGCCATTGAAGACCGCTTGCTGGTCACCGGAGTGGGGGATGCGCTGGAGCGTTTTGAAGCCCCCGAAGCCGCCCTGGCCGACATTGAACTGGCTCACGACCGGATGTACGTGGCTGCGCTGCGGGGCATGTCAGATCGGCTGAATGAAGAACTGATGGCGGGCGGCCCTAATTACGCGCAGCTCGACACCGACACCTCCATCAACGCGCACACCTGGAAGGCCGCCCTGCGCGCTGCGGGCGCCGCCCTGGCCGCCACCGATGCCGTGATGGCCGGCGAGCTGGAAAACGCCTTTTGCGCGGTGCGCCCCCCAGGCCACCACGCTACCCGCAGCAAGGCCATGGGTTTTTGCTTTTTCAACAACGTTGCGGTGGCTGCCAAATACGCGCTGCAGCGCTACAACCTGCACCGCGTGGCGGTGGTGGACTTTGATGTGCACCACGGCAACGGCACCGAGGACATCCTGGCGGGCGACTCGCGCGCCCTCATGGTCAGCATCTTCCAGCACCCTTTCTACCCTTACAGCGGCGACGTCGATCCGGCGCCCAACATGGTCAATGTGCCTGTGGCGGCGTACACCCGGGGCATGGACATCCGCGAAATCATCGAGATGATGTGGATTCCAAGGCTGGAGGCGTTCAAGCCCGAGATGATTTTCGTGAGCGCGGGCTTTGACGCGCACCGCGAGGACGACATGGGCCAGCTCGGGTTGACCGAGCAGGACTACACCTGGATCACCCAGCGCATCAAGGACATTGCACGCCGCTATTCCAAGGGGCGCATTGTTTCTTGCCTGGAGGGTGGCTATGTCATGGGCCCGCTGGCGCGCAGCGTGGAAGCGCACCTGCGCGTACTGGCTGATTTGTGACGTATTCCCTGGGGTAACAGGCGTTGCGCCCCGGGTCCCCTTGCGGTGCTCGCCATACTGCTGCTGCTTGGCCGATGAAAGCAAAACATGACAACAACGACTTCGAACGATGTACTCCAGGTCACCCGTGATGCGCGCGGCGTGGTCACCCTGACTCTGAACGACCCTGCCCGCTTCAACGCCTTGGGCAGTGAAATGCTCACGGCGTTGCAGCAGGCGCTGGATGATGTGGCGCGGGACGACACTGCGCGCGTGGTGGTGCTGGCTGGCTCTGGCAAGGCCTTTTGTGCGGGTCACAACCTCAAGGACATGGCCGCCAACCCCGAGCTGGCTTACTACCAAAAGCTGTTTGCACAGTGCAGCCGCATGATGCTGGCCATTCACAAGCTGCCTGTGCCCGTGATCGCACGCGTGCACGGCATGGCGACAGCGGCGGGTTGTCAGCTGGTGGCCCAGTGCGACCTGGCCGTGGCGGCAGAAGAGGCCAGCTTCGCCACCAGTGGCATCCACTACGGTCTGTTTTGCGCCACGCCCAGTGTGCCGCTGGTGCGCAACGTGCCCGCCAAGCGCGTCATGGAAATGCTGCTCACCGGTGATTTCATTGACGCACGCACCGCTTTGGCACAGGGCTTGGTCAACCGGGTGGTGGCTGCCGACGCGCTGGATGCCGAAGTGGAAAAGATTGTTCATTCCATTCTGGAAAAGCCCCGCACCGCAGTGGCCATGGGCAAGGCCCTCGTGTACCAGCAGCGCGAGCTGGGGCTGGAAGCCGCCTACCAGCTGGCAGGCCAAACCATGGCCTGCAACATGATGGACGCTGCCGCCCAGGAGGGCGCCCGTGCATTCGCTGAAAAACGCACACCGGAGTGGAAGCGCTGATGGCGATGGATACAGGCGACTTTCTGCTGGATGACGTAGGCCAGTGGCTGGGGGCCTTTGCGTCCCCTACGGTGTTGATTGAATTGGCCAGCCTGCTGGTGTGTGTGGGGCTGGCCTGGGTGGTGGTGGCAGGGCTGCGACGTGGGTTCCACCATGAAGGGCACCGTTCCATCCTGTTTGGCCACCGGGTGATAGACGGTGCCTTGTTCCCCATCGTGTTGCTGGCGTTTGGCTATGTGGCGCGTACCCTGTTGATCAAGTGGGTGCCGCTGACCGTGTTCAAGGTGGCGATTCCGGTGCTGGTCTCGCTCGTGGTCATCCGCATCGGCGCCAAAGTGCTGCAGGTGGCCTTTCCCCAGTCGGCCTGGGTCAAGCCGATCGAGCGCTCGATTTCCTGGCTGGCATGGATGGCTATGGTGCTCTGGGTTACGGGCCTGCTGCCGCGGGTGCTGGGCGAGATGGAGCAGATCCACTGGAAGGTGGGCAACGTCACCCTGAGCCTGCGCACCATGGTGGAGGGGGCTTTGACGGCGGGCGCGGTGCTGCTGCTCACCCTGTGGGTGTCCGCCGCCATTGAGTCGCGGCTGCTGCGCTCGGCCACCGGCGCCGAGTTGTCGCTGCGCAAGGCCATCAGCAATGCGCTGCGGGCCCTGATGGTGTTCTTCGGCCTCATCGTCTCGATGTCTGCGGTGGGCATCGACCTCACGGCCTTGTCGGTGCTGGGCGGTGCGGTGGGGGTGGGGATTGGTCTGGGCTTGCAGAAGCTGGCCGCCAACTATGTCAGCGGCTTTGTGATCTTGACCGAGCGCAGCATGCGCATTGGTGACAACGTGCGGGTGGATAACTTTGAAGGCCGCATCACCAACATCAACGCGCGGTACACGGTGGTGCGTTCTTCTGCCGGGCGCGAATCGATCGTTCCCAATGAAATGATGATCACCCAGCGCGTGGAAAACCTGTCGCTGGCCGACCCACGGGTGTGGCTTTCCACGGTGGTGAGTGTGGCTTACGACAGTGATGTGGACCTGGTGATCCGTCTGCTCACCGAGTCTGCCCTGGCCAGCAGCCGCGTGCTGCGCGATCCAGCCCCCTCGGCGGCGCTGTCGGCCTTTGGTGCCGATGGTCTGGAGTTCACGGTCGGCTTCTGGATTGCCGACCCCGAAAACGGCACTTTGGGTCTGCGCTCAGACATCAACCGCGCCATTTTGGCGGCGCTGCGGGCGCACAAGATCGACATTCCATTTCCGCAGCGGGTTATGCATGTGCAAGTGGAGGGCAGCCTGCCTGCGGCGGGCCCCTCCGTTGCGGATTTGGCGGGCGTTGCCATGTCGGGCGAACGGGGGCAATGACCCCGCCGCGCGCAGGGTGCCGAAAACTTTTGCGGTGTGGGCGGTTTGCTGGCCTATAATCCAGAAAAAGCACGGTCGTTCGTTTTTGAGATTTGCTGCATTGGTGCGTACTTTTTGACAGGTTCGCTGCAGTGCGACATAGAATGTTCCGGTTTACGTAAACGTCAATTCAACCAACTCTCTAGGAGCCGCAGCAATGAAGGTTTTGGTCCCTGTCAAGCGCGTGGTGGACTACAACGTGAAGGTCCGCGTGAAGTCGGACAACACGGGTGTGGACATCGCCAACGTGAAGATGAGCATGAACCCCTTTGACGAAATCGCCG